>JAKLJW010000034.1:0-8271 GCA_023150935.1 Candidatus Binatia bacterium
ACCTGACCTCTCCCGCTGGGAGAGGAACCTGACTCCGTGGCGGGGTGGTGTTGTCGTGCTGTGGCGGCGGCATGTGCGGCGAACGCGCGCGGAGCGCGCGTTCCACCACCGGTTACTTCCCCCGGCTCGCCCCACATCGCAGCACACCGCAGCAGTCCGTCTCGGCTCCGGGTTCCCTCCCCCATCCGGGACCCGGTCGCGGACGCTCGGATGAAGTGGACGGCGGCGGCGCATCGGGCCAACCGACCGCTCACCGGCGCGGCTCGGCAGGAGCCTCGCCCTCCCCGTCTGAATTTTGCGTTCCGCACGAGTATCCGCGGAAATCGTGGTTCAAAGCGAGCGCACTCGAAACTCCGAGGCCGTCATTCCGCATTCCGCGCTTCTACCGGCGCCCCCCCTCCCGCCAGCTCGCGGAACCGTTCGGCAACCGGACGGGGGCGGCGTTGAGTGTCGAACAGTCCGACCGTCGTCACCTGGCCAACGGGCGTCATTAGGAAGTTCTCCCAGTCGTACTGATCGCCGCGGCTGTACCAGCACACGCCGCGCACCGGGAGCCCGTCGCGGCGCAGCGTCTCGATCCCGTCCACCAGCGTCTCCAGCCACGGGATCTGCGCTTCGACGGGCAGCGACAGGTTCGAGGTCTCGGCCACCCAGAACGGCACGCCGTAACGCTCATACCATCCCCGCGCTTCGCGCAAGTAACACTCGACGCGCTCGGCGATCGTCGGAACCGGCAGCCCGCCGACGGTCAGCACCGAAGTCGGGTAGAAGTCGTGTCCGGCAATGACGTGCTCCCGCGTGACGAGCGCATCGATGCGCTGCCGGATGCGGTCGGGCACGGCAACCAGAGCCGCTTCCGCGGCGGGACGCGGCGCGACTCCGAAGTGGAGGTCCCAGACGAGCTGCGCCGCCGCCCGCTGCCGCTCGGCCTCGCGAGCCTCGTCGTCGCCGGCGGCGCGAAAGCAAGCGAACCCTTCGGCACCGACCCACCAGCCGTCGCGGTCGCCCCGGATGCGCGCCAGAGCTTCGAGGTTGGCGAGCACGCAATGGGCGAGCGCCAGACCGAAGTCCTCGAGGCTCGAGCGGCGATCGTTCCAGATGCCGAACTGTGCCGAGGCGAAGGCGGTCATCGCGGGCTCGTTGACCGGAGTGAACCACAGCGGCTCCCGATAGCGCGCCAGGAAGGCGTCGACGTAGCGCCCGAAGCCCTCGACCCAGGCGAGATCGCAGAAGCCGGGGTAGTGATCGGGCAGACCGAAGTGGCAGAGATCGACGACGGGTTGCAACCCGTGCCGGGCGCAGGCGGCAAGCGCCCGGTCCCAGAGCGTCCAATCGTACTCGCCCGGCGCCCGTTCGGTCAGACGCCACGGCATGCCGTAGCGCCACACCCGCACCCCGAGTCCGGCAACGGCGGAAAGATCGTCGTCCATCCGATCGAGGTGCCCGGAGCGCGCAAACTCGTCGACGCGCACCTCGCGGCCATCGTGGAACACGAGAGGATCGGAACCCTCCTCGCCGCACGCGAAGGCGAAGTCGGGGAATGGAGGCGAAGCACGCCGCCGTACAGTAACCGCACTATCGTTCATCGCCCGAACCATCCCGCCGCCGTGGTCGTCTTGCACCGGTAGTTACGGGTACCAGACGATATAGCCACGTTCCCGCGTGCCGCGCATGCGGAACTCGCCCTCCACGCGATCCGGGTAAGCGGTTCCCCTGATGAGAGCAACGACGCGCCCAGCCTCGTCCCGAACCTTTCCACTGACGCGACCGCGCGCCGATACCCTCACCTCCGCCTCGCCCACACTGAACGACCTCATGCCGCTAGCGGCCACCTGTGCCGCGAATCGCCCCGTGAGCCGCGGGTGCGGCGTCACGTCGCACACGTGCCACGTCCCGTCACCGACATCCGGCCCTCGGCGTCCATCCCTCTGCCCCATGGCAACGGACAGCGCCCGGGAGAGGTCTGCCGCCCAGAGGCCCGACCCGTCGCCGAGGCTCCTGTCGGGAGTTGGGGGCGGTGGGTCCTGCCCAAGAGCGGTGCCCAGAAGTAGACCCGCGAGGCAGAGCAACAACGCCGCCATTCGCACGCGACGGAGGATCCAGAGGGTCGCCACCGCAATTGTGCCCAACAACAACGGCGATCCAGGCATCAACGGGTCGATAGCGCAACAGCCGGCGCAACCCGCCCGAATGTACAGGCGGCCCTCTCGCGTGAGAGGAGCAGGCACATGCCACCACTGGTCATTGAACACGGCCGCGCTGTTCGCGGGAATCTGGTACGTACCGGGTGTCGCCCCCGCCCGAACGTCGCCTGTACAGAGCGCAATAATCCCTCCGCTGAAGGTCGGTGCAGGAAATGGCGGCGGGCCCGTGCTCAGGTTCGACGCATTAGTCGGCAAGAGAGTCAGGCGCCGCCAGGACCCAGGAAACGGTTCGTCCAGCAAGACGTGAGTGGAACTCAATCGAGGATCGATCCGGCAGGCGATGTTGTCGAGCACGAGACCAGCGGGCCCCATATACATCCTCAGTGTTGCTCCCGCGTACTGACGCGCCTCGGGCTTCAAGGTGATCGCCCACTGCGCTACCGACCCGATGTTGGCGGTCGTTGGCCAAACCTCAAGCCGGGCCATGGGCTCCGGCACGGGATCGCTGGTAGCGCATCCGAGAATCAGGGATCGAACGGGCAGATCGTCTGGACCAATCAATCCGCTCCCGGTGGCATCGATACATCGTTGCGCCCACGGCACGGATGCGCCCTGCGATAGGAGATTCGCAGCCGCAAGGTATTCGTTCAGGTCGACCGTGCCGTCGCCATCGCAATCGCCAAAACACTCGGGATGGGTGGAGTCGCAACGGTCGCCGCGTCCGTCATCGTCGCTGTCCTGTTGGCGCGGGTTGTAATGCCCGGGACAGTTGTCGCATGCATCTGCGATCCCGTCGCCGTCACTGTCGAGGCCGGTCCGGCAGTCGTACGAGTCGATCGTCACACAGGGTTCGCCAGCAATGCTGGCCCGCATCCACTCGCTCATCTGGGGGTGGAAAGCCAACACTTGCGTCCGTATGTCGAGTTGCTCGAACCCCGGACATAACACGCCACTTCCAAGACTGTTGTAGCAATACGTCATGATGCTCGATGGTTCCGTCAGGCTGGGGCACTCCTTGGGACCCCGGTAGCACCTCCCACCCTCCCCGGAAACGCAGCGGTCCAGAGGCGGATCGAAGCAATGGGTGTGCGGTGCATTCATCTGGTGACCGAGCTCGTGAACAGACGTAAAGAGTCCCTTCGTTCCGCTTTCCCAGTCCAACCCGCGGCGGAGGTCGGCATACGCGGAAACTGACGCGTACGAGTTCGAAGTCAGATGGCAAGGTTTGTACCTGCCCTTTCCTCCCCCCCCCCCGACCACAAGAACTTGGACAAGGTCCCTATCCACGCAGTTGGCTGCTGGGCATCGAGGCCAGACCGCCCCCCACTGGTTGTCAATCGGGCCCATGTTGTCGACGTTTCCGTACGGATGAGTGTCGTTCCAGATATGAACGTGCACGACGCGGAATCTGATCCCGGCACTCCGCAGGAAGATGGCGTTCGCCGCATGGTAGTGAGCGTTCAGGAAGTTGATCACCTGCTGTACGTCGGCCAGTTGACTCCTCCAGTTCACTACGTCTACCGCAAGGTCGAGATCATAAGTTCCCGGAGGTGGAGGAGGGACGACAAAGCTGCTCGGGAAGTCCGCGTCATCGTCGGGAACATCGCATGATCCGGCTGCGCCTCCACCTTGACCTCCAGTGATCGTCTGAGGCGGGCCGTCCGGGCGCGGTAGCGGCTGCAGGTCTCCATGGTCAATCCGAAGAGTCGCGTTGGCCGAAAATAAAGGCCTCGCGGCAGTTGCCTGATTGGCACAGACAAGAAGAAGCACGGGAACCAGTAAACGCTTTCGTGCTCCAGCCAGGAGAAGGGCGCCGATTCCCAAGGTCAACCAACTGCCGGTGGCGCCCGACGACCCGTCGAGCTTGCAGCCTCCAGATGCACTGGTGGACGACCGGCCAGACGTCGTCGCAACCGCAGTCGGAGACGTCGGGGTACTCGTCGGACTCGGAGTTGCAGTTGCCGTTGCGGTCTGGGACTGCACGGTCAGCAAGCCCACTCCATACTCTGGCTCGCCCGGTAGTCTGATCGGGCTACCGATTGTTCCCTCCGGACCAATCAGGACCAGGGAGTACTCGTCCCCATCGACGACCGTCAGAGCAAGCGTCCGATTGTCGGCGAACACCGATGTCACAAGCGTCCCCGGAATAGAGCGCCCCACGAGAACGCCTCCCTGATCGGGAAAGCTCACGTCTACGTAGTGCGAGCCGAACTCCTCGCTGAACGCCGCAACTGCCTGCCCGTCATCCGAAAGCTCGACCCGATAGACAGGTCCCGCACTGATGCGACGAACAACCTCCCCATCGAAGTTGTACAGCAACACATGGCCGCCGCCGCAAAAATCGTTCACGGCAAAGTTGCGCCCGGCCGCGGCGAAGGCGCACGGAGGTAGGATCCCCGGAAACTGGACTCCCACCTCGATACGCCGCTGCGAGCCGTCGGTAAGGGATTGGATTACCACGTCGCGGCCGTCAAGCACCGCGAAGTGAGTCGGTGCCCCATGCGCAGCCGACGCAATCGCCAGGATCGCGCTGATGGCGACACGTACCATGCGGCCCTCCTTGCGCGCACCCCGATGGCCGCCCACACGCCGGGCGGCGGCGGCCTGCTAAGGAATCACCTCAAACCCGAACAACCAGTCGAGCGCGAACCACACTCATGGTCGTTCACCCCAGCCGCCCCAGGGTCCACACCTGGCAAATCCCCTGTGCGCAAAGGACACTACCACAGGGCCTCGGGCGCAGCCAACGCTGTTTCACCTTCCGGGCCCAAGCATCAGGCTTGCTTCTTTGCCAGCCTACGACCTCGGTGGCCCTCGAGCGACTGCCGGTTGCTCGCGGAGATGACTGCCGATCCGACGGAAAAACCCTTGACTGGCCGTTTGCCGGCGCCGTATGAGCCTAAAGAGGTAAGCTTCCGAGCGACATCCCGGGGGAACGAGAAACTTCGATGTTGCAGGCTCGTTCGCGTGTACTTCGGTTCCATCGCCCGCGTTGGCGGCGGGCGGCGGTGCGGCTGCCGATGGCCGCCGTCGTGGGAATGTTGACTTGCGGCGTCGCGCGGGCCGGGATCGATGTCTGGACCAACACGGGACCCGGCGGCGGGCGCGTCCTGTGCGTCGCCGCCGATCCGACGAATCCGACTACCGTATACGCCGGCACGGCCTCCGGCGGCCTGTTCAAGAGCACCGACGGAGGTGCGACCTGGTCCGGCGCCAACACCGGTCTGCCTCTGGGCGGGGAGACGCTCGGCTTGACGACCGTCTGGAGCATCGCCGTAGACCCGAAGGCGCCCTCGATCGTGTACGCGGGAACGTCGGCCGGCGTGTTCAAATCGACCGACGGGGCGGCGAGCTGGCAAGCGGCAAACACGGGGTTGATCAACCCATCGGAGAGTGCCCCGAGTATCGTGGCGTTGGCGGTCGATCCGCAAGTAAGCGCAACGCTGTACGCCGCCGCGGCGGTCTGGGGCGGCAGCGTTTTCAAGAGCATCAACGGCGGAGCGAGCTGGTCGTCCGCCGACACCGGCATCCTCGACGCGTGGGGCTCGCCCGCGGTTACGGCGCTGGCGATCGACCCGCTCGCGCCGGCCACTCTTTACGCGGCGGCGCAGTCCACCGCCTTCAAGACCACGAGCGCGGCAGGCACCTGGCTACCGCTCGCCGCGCCCGCCCCGAACACGGACATCCATCGCCTCGACATCGACCCGAGCACACCCGCGACCGTCTATCTCGGCACCCGCTACGGAACCCCGGCCGGTGTGCTCAAGACGACCGACAGCGGCAACACCTGGAGCCCCGTCAACAACGGCCTGCCCGGCCCCCCGACCGTCGGTGCCCTCGCGGTCGACCCGCTCGCACCCACCACAGTCTACGTCGCCACCAGTAGCTGCGAGGCATCCTCCTGCATCAGCGGCGTGTACCGCAGCCCGAACGGAGGGCAAGCGTGGGCGGCGACCGCGATGGCCGGCAGTTCCGACTATTCCGGCGCATACTTCGTCGACGCGCTCGCGGTGGCTCCGACCAGCCCGCCGACGATCTTCGCCGCCGACTGGATCGATGGCCTGTCGCGCAGCGCCGATTCCGGTGCGACCTGGACAGACGCCAACTCGGGTATGGCCAACACATTGATTGTGAGTCTCGCGCCGGATCCCGGGACACCGGCAACCCTGTACGCGGCGACTTACGAGGGCGGCATCTTCAAGAGCACGGATCGGGGCGTCACCTGGGCGGCGCGCCGCAACGGCCTGCCGCGCTGGTACGGTCTGGCACCGGTTTTGGCCGTTGCCCGGACCGACGCCAACCTGCTTTACGCGGGCACGCAGCAAGGTCTTTATCGCACCGCCGACGGCGGCGAGAGCTGGCAGCCGGTCAACAGCGGCCTCCCAAGTAATCCGTGGATTACCGCGGTTGCCGTGGATCCGTCGAACACCGGCATCGCTTACGCCGCGGCGGTCACCTGCGCCGACGGCCCGTGCGCGGGCGGGCTCTACAAGACGACCGACGGCGGCGCCACTTGGGCGCCAACGGCGCTCGGCGGAAACGATGTGATCGTCGAAGGGATCGCGATCGACGGGACGGCCCCGTCGACCCTGTACGCCAGTGCACGAGACGCCAACATGGACGGCAGTTACCTGTTCAACGGCGTGTACCGGAGCGTCGACGGAGGGGCCAACTGGGAACTCCGGAGCCCAGCTCTCGTTCAGCTCGGCCGCGTCCTGATCGATCCGACGACCCCGAGCACGCTCTACGTGACCGGGAACACCGCGGGCGAACCGATGCGGGTGTTCAAGAGCAGCGACAGCGGCGCCACCTGGAACCCGATCGATGCCGGCTTACCGGAAGACCTGTATGCGCCCCCCGATCTCGCGATCGACCCGGCCGACGCCGGCAAGCTTTACGCCGCCACCGACTCGGGTGTCTTCAGGAGCACCGACGCCGGCGTCAACTGGACCCCGTTCGACAACGGGCTCACCCAGGTCCAGTTCGCGACCATCGCCGTCGATCCGTTCGTATCGGCGGTGGTGTATGCCGCCAGTGCGGGCGGCGGAGTCTTCGTAATCGAGCAGGGATCGGCCGGCTACGGCATCGCCGGCCGGGTCCGCTACTACAACGGCCTGCACGGCGTCGGCGGCGCCGCCGTCGAACTCCACGGCACCCCACCGGCGTCGCAACTCACCAACGGCACCGGCGAGTACGCATTCGGCGGCCTTGCCGCGGCGACCTGGACGGTCGCACCTCGGAAGGACGGCGATTTCGGCGGCGGCATCGGTGCGTTGGACGCGGTTTTCGTCTTGCAGTCGGTAGCGGGCACGCGCACGCTCGACGCCAACCAGCGACTGGCGGCCGACGTCACCGGCAACGGTTCGATCAGTGCGCTCGACGCCGCACGCATCCTGCAGAAGGCCGTCGGAATGATCGACCGGCTGCCGGTGGCAACGACCTGCAACTCCGACTGGCTGTTCGTACCGGCGCCGGCGGCCGCCGCCAATCGCCACGCGATTCCGCCCGCGATCGGCGGCGGCGGGTGCCAGCCGGGGGCCATTGCGTACACACCGCTTGCCGGACCGGCGAACGGGCAGGATTTCGCCGGCATCCTCATCGGCGATGTCACGGGCAACTGGATACCGAGCGCGGGAGCGGCTGCCGCCGCGATGGCCGAGGCCCCGGCGGCGGGAGTACGCCTTGGCCGCGCACGGGCCGTGCGCGGGGCGCGGGTACGGATTCCCGTCTACGTGTCGTCCGCCGCGGCCACTTCCGCGCTGGACTTCCGCGTGCAGTTCGATCCCGCGCGGCTGCGTCTGGCGCGGGTGCGCCGCGGCCCACAGGCTCGCGGCGCCCTGCTCGCTCACCACCACGGCGACACGCCGGGGGTCGTCCGCATCGCGATGGCGAGTGCCACGGCGTTACCGCCCAACGGCAGTATCCTCGTGCTCGAGTTCGACGGCAATGCGGCCGCGCCGGTTCGTGTCAGCGGCCGCGTTGGGGAACGGTGATGGGGCAGTGGGCAGTGATCGGGGTTAGAGCTGACCGCTGACTGTCGACGACCTGCATCCAGGAGCCTGTCGGAGAAAGGCCCGCTGGTGCTTCGACAAGCTCAGCACGAGCGGGCTCTGCCTTGATTTCACAG
>JAKLJW010000034.1:8281-61354 GCA_023150935.1 Candidatus Binatia bacterium
TGTGCGCGCACGGCGCGAAGAAATCTTCAGGCCATGGAGCGGCAGTGCCTTCCCGTTCGTCCCGAGTAGCGCCTTCTCGATGACCCGATCGCCCTGAGTAGCCGATATCTTCTCAATCGGCGTATCGAAGGGCTCAGGCGCGTATCGAGGGACAGGCTCGGCAGGGGCGCGCCCCTCGATACGGAGCCCAGGGGAAGGGCTCCTACTCGGGGCGAACGGGCTGGTTGTTCGCTTTGGGTTGCGGGCGCCAGCCCGCGCTAGGCCCGTCGAAGGGCGAGGGGCCGCTTTCTCCGACAGGCTCCTGGACCCGGGGGAATCCGGGCGGGGGGGGCGCGCCGCCGCGCAACTGGCTGCCGCATCCGGATGCCGCCCCCCTTTCCGCCGAAGACTCCAATGCGGTACACAGCGCAGCCGAGGAGGACACGGTCATGCAGGTTTGCGATCCGCGTGAAGTGGGGTTCGATCCCGGGCGTCTCGGTCGTCTCGCCGATAGCATCGAGGCCGACATTGCCGCCGAGCGCTTCGACGGCTGCGAGTTAATTGTCGCCCGCCACGGGCGCGTGGCTTTTCATCGCTGGTTCGGCTGGGCCGACCGCGCCCAGCGCAAACCACTTGTCGAGGACCAGGTGTTCTTCACGATGTCGATCGGCAAGCAGTTCACCAACGTGCTCGTGCTCAACTACATCGAACGCGGCGCGCTGGCGCTCACCACCCCGATCGCCGAGATCATTCCCGAGTTCGGCTGCCGCGGCAAAGACAACGTCGCCATCTGGCACGTGCTCACGCACACGGGCGGGCTGCCGGCACTCATGCCGCCGATGCCGATCGAGGAGGTGTCGCGCCTGCAATCGGTGGTCGCCGCGACGTGCGCGACGATCCTCGAAGCCGAACCCGGCTCGCGCGTGACCTACAGCGTCATCGTCGGACACGCGATCCTCGGAGAAGTCATCCGGCGCCTCGACGGCGGGCGCCGTCCGTACCGTCAGATCATGGCCGAAGAGCTTTTCCAGCCGCTGGGCATGACGAACACCTCGTTGGGCGCGCGGCCGGACCTTGCGGCGCGCATGGCGCCGGTGGTCGTACGCGACCGGCGTCCCGGGGCTCTGGAGCCGGAACTTCTCGAGGCGACCGGAATGCTGGTGACCGAGGAGGCGGAGATCCCCGCCGGGGGCTACCTGTCGACCGCCGCCGACGTGCACCGTTTTGCCGAAATGCTGCGCGGCGGCGGGGTGCTGGGCGACGTCCGGGTCCTGTCGCCGGCAACGGTCGAGCAGGGTCACACGATCCGCACCGGCGCCATGACCAACAGCCTGTTCGACTACACGCGCGCGGCGCGCGGCTGGACGCCGTTTCCCGCCAACATCGGCCTCGGTTTCTTTGTCCGCGGCGGCGGCATGCATCCGACGCCGATGGGCACCCTGGCCTCGCCGACGACGTTCGGCGGCTTCGGTGCGGGCTCGACGGTGTTCTGGATCGATCCGGTCCGCGACGTCACCTACGCGTTCCTGTCGACCGGGCTGATGGAGGAATCGCGCAGCATGGAGCGGCATCAGCGCCTGTCGGACATGGTGCACGCCGCGGTCGTCGAAATGCACACAGCCTGACGAACAACGAACGACCAGCAACAAACATCGATCCCCAAGCCCCAAGACCCCAAGCCCTCAAGCCCCCAAGCCCCCAAGACCCCAAGACCTCAAGACCTCAAGACCTCAAGCCCTCAAGACCCCAAGACCCCAAGACCCCAAGACCCCAAGACCTCAAGACCCCAAGGACCCCGCCCACACGTCCACGCCACCGAAGTACCCGCGGTTTGGCGCCACAGGACGCGGGCGTCGCGCCCTGGGCAGCGGGGACGACTCCGGTGTGCTCCCCGCCGCCGCGGCCGGCCGTGGTTCCAGCTTCGGCTTCGGTGCAGGATTCGGGTTGTTCAGGTCGCCGAACGCCGCCGCGACGTCGAGCTTGCCGTCGCCGTTGACGTCGCCGAGACCCACGCCCCACACCCGTTCGCGCCCGCTCGCGGGCAGGCCGCTGTCCGTCGCCGCCTGCCAGTGCTCGTGCCCGTCCCCGAGCAACGGAAAGAGACCATACGCCCCGGCCGGCGATCGTGTCGTCGTCCGGCCGGCGATCACCAGATCGGTGTGTCCGTCGCCGTTGAGATCGCCGAGGGCCACGCCCAACGCGGCGTACGAAGGAATTGCGCCCGCACCGGCGCGCCAGCGTGTTCCAGCGGCACCGCCGCGCTCCTGGATGAACACCTCGGCGCCGGGGACGGCGGCGCCGGTGGCCAGGTCCAGCAGGCCGTCGCCGTTGACGTCACCCGCGGCGATGCCCCAGTAGAGCCCTCCGGTGGGCGGCACGGGCAGACCGTCCGCGGCGCTGCGCCACGCGCCTTTGCCGTCGCCGAGCCACACGCGCGGTCCGCCGGCATGCGTCGCCGCCAGATCCACGTGCCCGTCCCGATTGAGGTCGACGGCGATAATGGCGTTGCCCCACCCGCTCTGCTCCAGGCCCCCGGATCGTTCAGTCCACTCGCCCTTGCAGTTGCCGAGGAAAGCCCGCACGCCGTGCTCGTTGGCGGCCACCGTGGCGATATCGAGGCAGCGGTCGCCGTTGAAGTCGGCGGCGGCGACGTCCTCCGTGCCGTACGCCGGCAGGCCGCTGGAGCCGGCCCGCCACACGCCGCGGCCGTCACCGAGAAAAACCGCCGCCCCCCGGCAGTGATCGCCGACCACGACGTCGAGCTTGCCGTCGTTGTTGGCGTCGGCGAACTGCATTCCGCCACCGCAATACGCTTCGCGCGGCAGGCCCTCCGAGGCATCGCGCCAACCGCCCTTGCCGTCGGACAGGAAAACGTGCGGTCCATCTGCCAGACGGGACACCACGCCGAGATCGGCGAAGCCGTCGGCATCGACGTCGCCGAAGGCGATGTGCGACTTCCAGAGCCCCGTGTGCGGCAGGCCGCGCGCGGCAGGCTGGAAGCGCACCGCACGCGCCTCCTCGCCGCCGGCCCGCGCCGCGTAAGCCCCGGCGACGGCCATGACGACACTCGAAGCCCAGATCGTGGCGGCCCGTAAATTCAGACGTCTACAAGTCACCGGCAGCATCTCTGGCGGCCCTCTCTCTTTCTCCGCGGCGCATCGTGGCACAAACCGGCCACCGGTGAATACGGGCTATCGGCACTTCGCGAAGTTCGCCATCTTCGACCCACCCGCCCGCGCTCCCCATCGATTTCAAGGACCGGCCGCCGCGGCACCGATGCGTACCGGCGCCGCCGGGTCGCCCTCGAACTCGATGACGAGAATGCCCCCGTTCGGCGGCAGCGCCGTTGCGCTCGCCATGGCGATGCGCACAACGCCCGGAGTATCGCCGTGGTAGGCGAGCACCCCACCTTCAGCCTGCGGTCCGCGCCGCACTCGTGCCAGGCGCAAGCGCTCAGGATCGAACTCCACACGGAAGTCCACCGCCGTAAGCGCGTCGCCCGCCGCGACGTACACGGGAATCCGTTGCCGCGCGCCGCGCCGGCCGCTCCGCGTTCGCCCGAGACGTACGGCAGGCGCCGACTCGCCGCTTACCAGCGCCGCTGCGGCACCGGCGTTCGGCGCCCAGTTGCCGGTGACGTCGCCGATCAGAATGCCGAGGAAGTCCTGGCCGGCGGCCGCCCCTGCCAGCGGCGCGTAAGCGATCGCTCCCGGCTGGCAAACACCGCTGCTGATGACCGGCTGGACGACCTGCTGATTAGCCACCGCCACCGGCGCCGGCACGAAGAGCCAGTCGGAGTTGCAGGTCGTTGCCAGCGGCATGCGGGCGATAATACCGACCACCTTCTGCAGTATCCGCGACGCATCGAGGGCGCTGATCGAGCCGTTGCCGGTTACGTCGGCCGCGAGTCGCTGATTGGCGTTGAGCACCCGCAGGCCCACCACCGACTGCAAGACGTACGACGCGTCGAGCGCGCTGATACCCGAGCCGAAGTTGCCGTCCTTGCGCGGCGCCACCTGCCATGTCGCCGCCGCGAGATTACCGAACGCGTACTGGCCGGCACTGTCGCTCATCTGCGCCGCCGGCGGTGTCCCTTGCAACTCGACCGTCGCGCCGTTCACGTTGTGGCTGCCGTTGTAGTAACGCAACCGGCCGCTGATGCCGTGACCGCCGGTGGGGGTCGGCGTCGGCGTCGCGGTAATCCCGGCACCACCGGTGGCCGTGCGCGTCGGCGTTCGCGAGCCCGTGGCCGTGGCGGTCGGCGGCCCGACGGTAAACGTCGGCGTCGGCACGATCGGAGTCGTCGGCCCGACCGGCGGCGTCGAGGTCGGGGTCGGACTTGCAGTCGAGGCGATCGTCGGCGTCGGCGAGAACCCACCGTTGACGGCGGCCCCGTAAGCCGCGACGGCAAACGGCAGCGGCGGCTCCTGATCGCCGGCGAGGATGACGTTGGACAGCGTGAGGAAGGTCGGTGCCGTCGTGGTCGCCGTGACACGCAAGAGCGCCACCGTACCGGCACCCGCAGGCGGCGCGGCAATACCGTACGTGGCGTAGAGAACGTGGACCCGACCGCCGGCGGTATCGACGACGTCGGTACCCAGAGCCGTACGTCCGGTCGACGTCGGCATCCACGGCGGGTCGGGGCACGGGCTGGTACCGCGTACGGTCGTGCAGATCGGGTCCCCACCGAGCGGCGCGAACGGCGGCACGCCCGCACCGCGGTACGCTTCGTTCGGATTGCCGACCGCCACGACGGCGGGATTGAAGCCGACGTCGAACTGGAAGGCCGCCAGCCCCGGCGCCGGAATGTTCGCGGCGTTCACCTGCACAATCGCCGACTGCCCCGGCGAGAGCACGATCGCCGCCGGTTCGATCCGCAGCGACGGGGCTTGCGCCAACGCCGATACCGGCAGGCAAACCGCGATGAGCAGCGCGCAAGACCGGACCGCCGCGAATGTCTGCAAGCTGCGGGTAAACATCGTCGTCGTGCTTCCGGACGCCGACCGCGCCGGGTGGTTCAGAACCGCTTCCGTCGATGGCGTTGTCCTCGTGACATATCGGCCGCCGTCGGAGTCTGTCAAGGTGGAACCCGGGCGCGGAGCGCGTGCCGTAACTCCGCTCTAACCCGCCGGGTCGTAGGCGCGACCCCTGTCCAGCCAGCGTTTCCGGCGCCGGCTCGCTCGCCCAACGGGCGAGAATCTCCGCTCCGATATGGAACATGGCGCGTCGAGTCGAGTCCCGCCCTTTCAGGGCTCGGTGTCCACGCTCGCCTTGACCCGGGGCGTTGCCCCGGGCTGATGCCTTTTGCCCCTTCGGGGCGTGCGCGCGAGCCGACGTTCCATCCGATGCTCAGGCCCGAAGGGACGGCCATTCGCCAGCCCGGGGCAACGCCCCGGGGAACGATTCAAAGACCGGAAGCCGAACCCCCGAAAGGGCGTCATGCGACGGCGAGCCACATCGCACCGGGGCCTGCACACACAATGGCCGGCGTCCTTTCGCAAGAGAACCGTCCCTTAAGAGCGGAGTTATGCGCGTGCCGACCACCTTGACAACTCCAACTGGCGAGTGGAATGGTCGTGCAATCCGCTATCGTAATTGAGGTTCTGCTTGTTTCGTTCGACTCGCATGCTCGTACTGGCGGGCGTCGTGACCGCCATGAGTGCGCCGGCTGCGACGGCGGCCGTGCGCGACATCGCCATTACCGATGCCGCGCCGCGCGGATTCTCGATCGTGTGGGTCTCCGACGAGTCCGTAGTCAGCGCCGGGGTGCGCGTGTTTACCGGCGCTAACGGCACCGGCGAGATCACCGGCACGCTAACCATCTCCCTCGTAAGCGCCGCGTTCCCGCCGGCGCTCGCCCATGGCGTCGTCAAGGTTTCCGTCACCGGCGTCAACCCGAACACCACGGTTTACGTCCAGACCGTCACCACCGGGGCCGGCGGCACCGTCGAATCCCCGGCTGCCCCCCCGTTCCTGGCGGCGCAAACGCCGGCGGAAACTACCGTCCTCGACGCCGCCAACCAGTTGCGGGTCAACGACGTCATCCGCCACGACGTGTTCCTCCCCGACGGCGTCACCCCGGCCGCCGGCGCATTGCTGGTGGTTGACGCGCCGGGTCTCGGCGCCTACCCGCTAACCGCCTTCGTCGGCGAGGGCATGCCCGTACCGACCGCCGCCGTCGACCTCAACAATCTCTTTTCGACCGCCACGGGCAAGAACGTCACCGTCCCCGCCGGACAGGTATTGCGGCTGACCGAGTTCCGCGGCCTCGCCTGCGCGGGACTGGTATCGCACCAGCTCGTCCGCTACCGCCGCGCGCCGGCGCACGAGGAAACCCCGGCCATCGTCGAACTGGAATTGCCCGTCCACTGTCATTTCGCCGACGTCCGGTGCGACGGCACGATCGACGCGCTCGATGCCCAGCGCGTCCTCGATGCCGACGACAGCCGCGCCGGTCAGTGCCGTTTCAACGCCGACCTCGACGCCGTCGCCGACGGCGCGATCGACGTCCTCGACGCCCAGCGCGTCCTCAACCACTTCGGCGAGAATGTGCCGTAAGGATTTCGCCATGGGTTTCCGGCGCCGATCTCTCGCGGCACTCCTCGCGGTTCTCGCCGTCATCTCCAGCCCGGGCCCGCCCCGGGTTTGGGCGCAGGTGGTCGAGCCGCTCCCGGCCGGACGCAAGTATCTGAACGCCCACCTCTACGAGGAAGCCGGAGCGCTGGTCTTCGTGCGCCCGGACAGCTCGACCGCCGAGCCCTTGAACGGCTGGAACGTACCCGGCCAGCCGGTCGGCGACCTGGTCGGCCTGGTGCGCGCCGGCGCTACGGGCACGGAATTGCGTGTGCTCGATCCCACCGGACGCCAGGTGGGTGCGGCAACGCTTCCCGGAGCACGGGCTCCGATCGTCACCGACAACGGCATCTTCACGCTCGTCGAGGCCTTGCACGTCCCCGTTCGCCCCCACGAAATCGACTTCTACGCTCTCGACGGCAGGCGACTCGGACAGGTGCGCGAACCCGGCCTTGCGCTGGTAAAGTACACGCCGTTGCGCGACGGCCGCCTCGTCACCGTCAACCAGGGCCCCGCCGGCGACGATCGCTCAATCGTCGTGTATGGCCCCGACGGCACCGTACGCTGGCGCTACGCCTGGAAAGGCACCGACGTGCCCGACGTTGTCGTGACGCCCGACACAACGCGTTTAGTGCTCCTCCGCCAGGATCTTCTCGCCGGCACATCGACGGTCACGGTCATGGGGCCGCGAAACGAGGTCATCCGGTCCCACACGCTCCCGACCGTATACCAGGGCCTCGCCAGCGACGACTCGCGACAGGTGGCGGTGGTTGGACAGAATGTGGTGGCGATGCTCGACGCGCCATCGGGGGCGCTGGCATGGCGCACGGCGGCAGACATCGACCTGTTGCTCGCGGGCGGTCTGCGCTTCGATTCCGCGTCCGGCCGATTGACGATCGTCAGCGCGCAGCGCGACCAGCGTGCCGGCCGCGCCAACCTGACACTGCGCAGCCTCGACGTCCGGAACGGCACGGTGGCGAGCACCGACCTCGGCACCCTGGGCCTCGCCGAAGCGCCACCGGTCCTCGCCATCGACACCGCACCGACGGGCGAGCGGCGGGTGTTACTGCAGGACCGCAGAATCGAAGCCGCTCCGGAGCGGTGAGGCAGCGATGCGCGGCGCACTGCTCCTCGTCGTGGGCGCGGCAATCACGGTCGCCCTTCCGCGTCCGGCCCCGGCGGACCCCGTGAACGGCCCGACCGGTGTCGGGGCGGTTGCGATCTACTCGACCCCGCCGGCCATACGAGTCCGCTGGAACGACGTCCCCGACGAAACCCGCTACGAGGTGTGGCGCGCGGTCGATGGCGCGCCGATCGCCAAGGTCGGGGACCCCGGTCAGAACGTGACCACCTTCGTCGACAGCGGCGTCAACAACGCCAGCGCGTACCGCTATCGCCTGTTTGCGTGCGATGCGGTGGGCTGCAAGATCGGCGGCGAGTTCACGACGTCGGTCAGCGTCAAGTGGCCGATCTCCGGAGGCCGCGAGGTGCTGCACGGTTTCAACGAGGTGCTGGCGTGGGCGGGCATCCGCGGCGGCGACGGCGTCACCTCGGGCTACCACGACGGGGTCGACCTGAATCGCACCACCAGCGGCGCCACCGCCGGCGACGACGTACGCGCCCCGCGGGGCGGCATCGTCAATCAGGTCATCCCCAACAACACGGTCGCCGACGACGGCTTCGTGGCCGTGCTGGTCGACCTCGGCGGCGGCAACGTCGAGTACGACAGCTTCAACCATATCGCCAATACCGGCGGCAACGGACCCATCGTCGCGGTCGGCGATGTCGTCGCTCCGGGACAGAAACTCGCCAGGGTGGGCACCCAGCGCTTCGCCGGCGACTTCACCGACCACGTCCACTCGATGGTCACCGTCGGCTCGGCTTTCGCCAGCAGTGCCCGCCACTTCCTGACTATCTTCACCGCCGACGCCGACCGCGATCCGCTGGGCAACTCGCCGGCGCTCTTCGACGAGAACGGCGACGGCAAGAAGGCTCTTTACCGCGACCACGGCGACGCCACGCCGACCAACTACCTGGACTACGATCACGACACCAAACCGCTGTCCGGCGATCTCGACATCCACGTCGAGGTCACCGACAGTCAGGGGACCAACCCCCGCCAGGCGCCGATCGATCTGGCCTACTGGGTCGAAGGGCCGCTTCCCGACGCCGAAGATCTCGACGACGTCAAGAGCGCGGCCAAGCCTTACAAGCTCTATGACTTCCGCACCAACTATTTCGGTCTCGGGGCGCCGACGAACTGCTCCTTACTGGCCGACATCCAGGACACCGCCAATAGCGGCTGCAAGGGCCTGGCCAACTGCACCGCTTACCCCGGCGCCGCCTGCAATTCGGTGGTCAAAGAAGGCACGACCAATTTCCCGTGGCCCATTCTGCACCATTTCATCGTCACCCACGCCAAAGGAGAGACGGGGGTCCGCGCCGACGTCGACGTCAACCAGTACTGGCGCACCAGGGCCAAGGAGGACAACGCCGCCACACCGGCGCACGCCAACTACGCCGGCAAACCCCTGGCCACGAAACCCACCGACGCGCGCTTTCCCGACGGCGACTACACGATCCACGTGGTCGCTTCGGACCTCGTTCACCCCAACGTCGACCTGCAGATCCAGAAGGTTCGCCTCGAGAACTATCCGCCCTTTATCAAAGAACTCACGCTCTACCAGGACCGCGATAACAGCGCCGCCTCTCAGGTCGATGCCGATCACCCCGGCTGCGAATTCGCCCTGTACAACTACAAGCACCAGAATCCGAATCCCTACCCCGGACCGGGCTACCTCGCGACGTCGCAGCAGCCGGCGTTCGCGGCGGCCGGCCGCAAGATCTGCGTCAGGGTGCGCTTCTCGGAGGGTATGGACACGGCCTGGGCAAGCTTTCGGGTCGAGCTCGATCCGCAAGGCGCCGGGGGCGCCGCACCGATCGCCTTCGCCGGCGCGTTCGGCAAGAAGTACACGGACAACGACACCTGGAAGGGCAGTCTGACGGTAACGGCGGACAACAGCGGCAACTCCGACTCGTCGCTGACCGACCCCGGCAAGGACGCCATCGTGCGCCTGGTCGCCCGGGACATGAAGGACCGCAACAACGCGCAGCGCGGACTCGACGAAAACGGCGACGGCACGGGCGAAGCCGACGCCGCCGATCTCAACCACCGCATCAAGCTCGACGCCAGTGCACCGGTGACCACGATCCAGATCAGGAAGGTGCCATGAACGCCGTCGCCTCACCGACTTCTGCCGCCGAACGCCGAGGGCCGGGGACGCGGCGCCGTGCGCTCCCGGTTGCCGCCGCGCTCGCCGTGGCGCTCGCCGGGGCCCTGCCCGTGCGCGCCGTCAGCGAACGCGAGTTCAGCCTCGACGACATGGTCTCGCTGGCCGACGATATCGTCGTCGGTCGGGTGCTGCACAGCACACCGCGCTGGCAGGGCAAACTGATCGTAACCGTGTCGCAGGTGGCCGTCGGCGAGTCGCTCAAGGGCCGCCCGGTGGACGAGGTCGAGGTCACTCAGCTCGGCGGCACCGCCGTCCACCCGCGCCTCGGCGTGCCGGTGACGATGTCGGTCTCCGAGGACGCGGTCTTGAGCCCCGGGGAGGAGGTCGTCCTGTTCGTCCGCCAGACCCGGCCCGGCACGCGACAACTGGTCGGCGGCGCGCAGGGCAAGTTGGTTATTCGCCCGGACCCGACATCGGGCGTTCCGACCCTGCCCGGGGCCCCGCATCGCTTGCTGGTCGAGCGCGAGGGCGAACACCGTCGCATCGAAACCGCCGCCCCCACGCTCGACGCCATGCGTCGCCGGATCGACGCGGCAGTCGCCCGGCAGGCCAATACCCGCGGCGAGGTGCCCAGATGACGCGCGGATTCGCTTGCCTGTTCGTCGCCGGCTTTGCAGCTCTCGGCCTCGCCATGGTCGGCCCTGCCGGCGCGCAGCTAACCGCGCCGCCCGCCGACCTGGTGCCGGAACCTCCGGTTGCCTCGGAACCGCATCGGATCGAATCGTCGAGCCCTGTCGCCACCTCGCGTCTCCTGTCCGAAGACGCGCACCGCTACCTCCAACAGCTCGGCATAGCGACCGCCCCCACCACCACCGCGCCCACGGCGCCTGACCCGGCTCCGCCGCCGCCGCCACCGCCGGCGGACGCAGGGGGCATCAGCCGCACGATCGAGGCCGAGACCGCGCCGGCGGTGAATGCATCGCCGCTGTTCAGGTTCCGCGACGTTACCGAACGCGACGGCGCCGGCTCGGCGATCGTGCCGAGGGCCGAGCGCCGGGCCGCCGTCGAAGCGTACCGCCAATCGTTGGCCGGAAAGGGCGCGGCCGGACGCTGACGACGATGGCGAGCGCGCGCGCGAATAGCCGCCGGACGGCTTACCTGTTCGCGGCCACGGCCGTCGCGGTGCTGAGCTGCGTCCGGCCGTTGTGGGCCGGCGGCAACACGCAGTTCCGGAATCCCAACAACTTGACCCAGGCGATCGACAAGATCTGGGACGACCGCATGCAACCCATCGCCTGGGTGTTAAGTCAGGACGGCATCCCGGGATCGGGCATCGACAACGCGACCCTGATCGGCGAACTGACGGCGGCGTTCGACACGTGGGAGGCTCTGCCGGCGTCGCGCCTCGACTTCACGTTCGACGGGCAGGTACCGCTGCGCGACGCCGGCCGCGGCGGTCCGCTCGCCGCCGGCGTCGACGGCGTCAATCTCGTCACCTTCACCGACCCCGACGTATTGTTCCCGCCCGGCGTGCTCGCGGTGGCCATCACTTTCTCCTTCGCGCAGGATACGGCGATCGACACGGCAAACGCCGACCTCGACGGCGACGGCACCGCCGACATTCCCACCGGCACGTATCCGGCGGGAACGATCTTCGACGGCGACATTGTCTTCAATTCGAGCGAGCCGTGGAGCACCGCCGGGGCGGGCGGCAGTATCGATGTCCGCGCCGTCGCCCTGCACGAGATCGGACACTTCTTCGGCCTCTGCCACTCGATGATCCGCGACGCGGTCATGTGGCCGTTCCTGAGCGCCAACATCGCCGCGGCTCGCACCCCGAAGGCCGACGACGTCGCCTACGCGTCGTTCTACTATCCCGCGCAGCCGGCCTACGGCGCCGCCTTCGGCGCCATCCGCGGACGGCTCGTCAACGGCTTCAGCAACGCTGCCGTGCTCGGCGGACACGTGTTCGCCGTCGATCCTCTCAGCGGACAAAGCGTCGTCGGCGCCTACAGCGGCGACGACGGCAGTTACACGATCCCCGCCCTCGCAGCAGGCAATTACCTCGTCGCCATCGAGCCGCTCGACGGCGACCCCGTCGGCCTCGACCCGGCCCGCGTCAACCAGGTCGTGCAGTTCACCTTCGACACCAACTTCCCCGAGGAGTTCTACGACGCCAACGAGAGCAACGTCGAAGCCGACCCGCTCGCCGGACTTGCCCTGACCGTCAGCGCCGGCGTCGACACGGCGGGCATCGACATCGTCACCAACACCGTCCAGGTACCCGGCGTCAATCGCATTCTCGACACGGGCTACAACCTCTTCGCCTATCCGGTGACGGCGCCCGCCGATCTGACGGCTTTCGACCTGCTCGAGGCGATCGGCGACGAGACGGCGGCGAACGCCATCGACCGCTTCGTTCCGGACACCGGACGGTTCGAACGCGCGGAATACGCCGGCGCCGTCCGGTCGGGTGCGAACTTCCCGATCCGGCGCGGCGAGGCTTACGTGGTGTACACCGATGCGCAGAGGGTCGTGAGCTTCGCCGGCGGAACCGACTGTCCCACGCTCGACCTGGCGCGTGGACTGAATCTGATCGGCGTCCCCTGCCCTCCCGCGGGCTACACGGCCTTCGGGTTGCTGCGGGACCTGGGCTCGCAATTCGAGGTCGACCGGATCGAGCGCTTCGACCCCGGCACCGGCATCTTCCAGGTCGCCGCCTACGACGCCGGGGGCAATCCCGGCGGAACCGACTTCCCCATCGTCAACGGCGAGGGTTACGCGGTCACCATGCTGGCGGCGCGGGCCGGGATTCGCATTCCAGCACCCGGGAGCAGCTTCGCGCCGGTGATCGCCGGACTGAGCCCGGGCCGCGGAGTGCCCGGGACGGTGGTCGTCATCCTCGGCGAGGGCTTCGATCCCGTCGGCGCCAACAACGTCGTCACCTTCAACGGCATCGGCGCCGGCGTCGTCTTCGCAACCTCGACGAGCCTGACCGTCACCGTGCCCGGCAACGCCGGAAGCGGCGTTGTGCGCGTCACCGTCGCCGGCCGCCAGAGCAACGGCTTGAACTTCGTCGTCGTAAGCCCGGTCGCCACCGACGATCCGAACGGCCCCACCGAACTCGTCTCCGGGCAGACGGGCGAAGGCACGCTCGCCGCCGACGGCGAGCAGGACCGGTACACGTTCACGGCACTCGCCGGCTCGCTGGTCGCGGTGCGCGCCGAGGCGGTGGCCGGCGGCGTCCCCGATCTCGTGCTCGTCCTCGAAGACCCGTACGGGGTCACCGTCGCCACCGACGACAACGGCGGCGGCGGCAGCAGTCCCCTCATCAACAACTTCGTCGTGGAAAACACGGGAACGCACACCATTGTCGTCAGCAACGTCCCCGGCGGCGGCACCGGGGCCTACCGCGTCAGTCTCACCATCGCAACCCGCGCCGCACCGACGCAACTGTCGATCATCGGCGGCGACTTCCAGACCGGGCTTGCCGGCAGCACGTTGCCGCAACCCCTCTCGATCTTCCTCACCGGTCCCACCGGCGCCCCCGTCGCCGGAGTTCCGGTGACCTTCGTCGCGACCGGCACGGAAGTCGGCAGCACGCTCGATCCGGCGAACGCCGGGACCACGGTGCTCACCACCAACAACTCCGGTATCGTCACGGTCCAGACCACGCTGTCCGCCACGCCCGGCGTGTACACCATTACCGTCACCGTGCCGGGCGCTGCCCCGGTCACCTTCACGGTCGCCGCCACCGACAAGGCAATCGCGTCGATTACCATGAACGGCGACCGCCAGCAGGGCACCGTCGGCAAGACCCTGCCCAATCCGCTCGATATCATCCTCGCCGATGTCAACGGCGCCCCGGTGTCGGGCGCTCTGGTGGCATTCAAGGTCGTGGGCGGCGGCGGCTCGATCAATCCGACCGGCGCGCAGACTACCGGGGCGCCGGGAAAGGCGACCACGACCTTCAAGCTGGGCAAACAGGTCGCCGCCCCGCAACTCGTCGCGGCGTTCGTGCCCGGCCAGTCCAAACCGTTGCTGTTCGAAGCGACGCCGAAGGCGGATGTCCCCGCGAAGGCGCGCAGCAACAAGTCCAACTTCAACGCGCTTACGCTCGGAACGGCGCGGCTCAATGCGCTGCAGGTGCAGGTGTTCGACCAGTTCGACAACCCGGTACCCGACGTCCTCGTCAACTACGGCGCCCCGGCGGGACTGACCGTACAGCCGGGGCTCGGCCCCGATGGCATCGGCTTTACCAACTTCCTCACCAACGCCGATGGCCTGCACGTCGCGATGGTTATCGCCGAGACGTCGCTGATTCCGACCATCGACGAGTTCGGCAATAAGGGTACGGCCGGACTGGCGGGCACGTACACGATAACCGCCGCTCCGGCCACCGGCAGCGCCCCGGCGCAGGTGTACAAGGTCGACGTCGACATGGGCCCGGAGATGGTCACCGCGTCCGTCCAGAACGATCAGGCGATGATCGGCCAACCCCTGCCCAGTCCGGTCCGCAAGCTCGTCCTGCGTTATCAACGCACCGACCGCTACACCGACGCCAACAACGACTCGAAGGACGACGACAACGGGGACTTCCGCGACGAGAACTTCACGCAGAAGACCCCGAAAGCCGTGCCCGGCGTCGCCATCACCTTCGAGGTGCAACGCGAGGACGGCAACAAGGAAACCGACTTCGGACTGCAGCCGACGAGCGTCGCACCCACGGTGGCCACCACCGACGCCAGCGGACTGACGACGGCGGCGGCGACGATGGGAGACGTGGGGGGCGTCAACCAGGTGGTCGGCAAGACGCCGGCCATCCCGGTCACCTGGCTGTTCGCCGACGGCACGACCCTGGATCAGAAGACCTTCACGGACGCCAATCTGTTCGCCGAGTCGACGAACCTGGTCGCCCTGCCGGTCGTGATCACCACGACGGTGACGGATCCGGGCGGTGGCATCGACCTGGCAACATTGAACGCGCTGCTGAACGGCACTTCGTTCTTCAACGGCGCCACCCCACCGGCGGTGCCGCCGAGCTTCCCCGAGCGCTTGCAGGTCACCGCCGGCGGCAAGGTGTTGACCGCGCTGCCGCCGAGCCTCGTGACCGATTCCGCCTTCACGGATATTCAGGTCGAGTACCGGCCGTCGCGACCGAAACTGCTCAACGGGGCCAACACCGTGCAGGTACAGAAGGTCAAGGACCGCGCCACCAACGAACAAGCGGCGGTAACGTCGCAGGGGTTCACTTACCCGTAACGCGCAGGCTGTCGACGAATGAAACGACCCCGCTTCGATCAGCTCGGCCCCGGACGGCCGCGAAGCCGCGACGAGATCACCGCGGCTTCGGTGAAGGCGACATGGCGGCTTCGCACCGCCCCGGCGTTATTCGCCGTGCTGGTCGCCCTGTGGGCAACGCCGGCCCGCGCCGCGGGACCGCTACTCCGCGACATCGTGGTCACGGACGTAACGCCGACGAGCTTCGCGGCGGTCTGGACCGTCCAGGGCGCCAGCACCGGCACCGTGCAGGTATATGCCGACGTACTCGGCACCGTGCCCGTGCCCGGCGCGGCAATAACCCCGTGGGCACTGGTCGGCGGCGATCCGACCGTCGCCGTCGCCGGCGAGGACGCCGGGGTGCTGCGCGTGCGCGTTTCCGGCCTCGCACCGGAAACGCCGTACTTTTTCCGCACGGCGACCACGGCCAGGGCCGGTGGGCCGGCGGCCATCGTGCCGGCCAGCGGCGCCGCCCTGTCCGTCGTCACGATGACGGCAAGTTTCCCGGAGGCGGCAAACGGTCTCGGCGCACAGGTGGTGCAAGCGGACGGAACCACGCCGCAGCCGGGCGCCGTCGTTCTCATCGCCCTGCCCGGTGCCGCCTTCCCACTGAGCGCCGTGACGCAGGACGGTTATGCGGCCGGCGTCGCCGCGGCCCACCTCGGTAACCTCTACGACGCCACGACAGGCACAACGAAGGCGATGGCCGGCGGCGAACTCGCACAACTCACGGCGCTCGGCGGCTCGGCCGGCAAGGGGACAGTTACGCAAGCCCTCGCGTCCAACCAGCGCCGCGGCGATCTGCAACTGCTCGGCGCCCCGCTGACCCTGCAGGCGGTCGCCGACACCGACGGCGACGGTTTGCCGAACGATTACGAAACCGCCAACGGTTTCAACCCGAACAGCGCGGCCGATGCCAGTCACGACCCCGACGCCGACGGCCTCACCGTACTGCAGGAGTTTCAGCGCGGTACTAACCCGCGCCTCGCCGACACCGACGGCGACGGTCTTAATGACGGTGCCGAAGCGAATACGCATGGAACCTCGCCGACGATCGGGGATACGGACCGCGACGGCCGCGGCGACGGCGCCGAGGTCAATGGGTCGCCGGTGACGGACCCCCTCGACGCCGACTCGGACAACGACGGCGTGACGGACGGCATCGAGGTCCAGCAGGGTACGGACCCGAACGACCCCGACAGCTACCCGGCACTGGACGCCGATGCGGACGGCATCGGCGACCGCGTCGACAACTGCCCCACCATTCCGAATCCGAGCCAGACCGACACCGACGGCGATACGCTCGGCGACGCCTGCGACCCCGACGACGACGGCGACGGAGCGGCCGACGGGAACGACAACTGCCGGCTCGTTGCCAATGCGTCGCAGGTCGATGGCGACGGAGACGGCGTCGGTGACCCGTGTGACAACTGCGCGGCGGTGGCGAATGCCGCGCAGCAGGACAACGATTCCGACGGCCTCGGCGACCCCTGCGACCCCGACGACGACAACGACGGCATCGACGACATGCGCGTTCCCGCGGCGCCGTCGGATACGCCTTTCCAGCTCGTCTCGGCGACCGGGATTACCGCCACGTCGCTGCCCGTCGTCGGCAATACGTCCGCCTTCGTGAGTGTCGAGAAGTACCTCGTCGGCGAGGCGCGCGGCGTACGGCTCGGCGTCTTCGACTTGAAGAACCGCAGTTTCACGGCGAGCGATGTGCCGCCGGCCGATCAACCGCTGCAGGGATGGCTGGCCCTGGGCATCGATACGAACGTGTGCGGCTGCTTCGGCGTGCTGGCCCGGGATACCATTGCCATCGACACCGACGCGGGTCCGATCGCCGCCGTGCTGCCGGCGAACGCGCAGAACACGCGAACGCAGTTCTTTGTCGCCACCGACGGTTCGACCTACACGCAGTACTACTTGCCGAACGGCCCGCTGGCCACCTTGCGGCAATCGGCGCAGATCGGCGGTCCACTCGACAACTGCCAGTTCGTGGCGAACCCGGCCCAGGAGGACTCCGACGGCGACGGCCTCGGCGACTTCTGCGACGCCACCGCCGACGACCTCGACGGCGACAACATACTCAACCCCGTCGACAACTGCCCAACCGCCCACAATCCGGCGCAGGCTGATTTCGACGGCGACGGCCTCGGCGACGCCTGCGATGACGACGACGACAACGACGGCGTGACCGACGCGATCGAGGTGGGCGTGACCATCACCGACCCGCGCGCCGCAGACAGCGACGGCGACGGGATCGTCGATGGAGACGAGGACCTCGACTTCGACGGCTGGTCCAACGCCGCCGAGACGGCGCGCGGCACCTCGCCGGTCGACGCCGACGTCGACCTGCAGCCCGGCCTCAACCTCTTCGCTTACCCGGTTGCCGTACCGGCGGGTCTGACCGCGTTCCAGCTCCTGCCGTTACTCGGCAACCCCTCGCAGGTGGCCGGCCTTGCGCGTCTCGACCAGGGAACCCAGAGCGTGCAGGAGGCGGATTACGTCGGTGGGGTACCGCACGGCGTCGACTTCCCGATCTCGGCCGCCGAAGGCTACTTCGTGCGCATGCTAACGGCGCGACGGGTCACCTTCCCCGGCACGCCGAGCTGTCCGACGCACGCCCTCCAGCCGGGAGCGAACCTCGTCGGCTTCCCTTGCGTACCGGCGGGTTTCACGACGCGCTCCGTGCTGGGGCACATGGGGACGGAGCTCACCGTGGCGAGCGTGCAGAGTCTCGATCCGGCCAGCGGCCGCTTCGAGACGAGTTTCTGGCTGGCCGGTGCATCGGTCGGTCCGGCGGCACCCGTCGCGGCCGGCCGGGCAATCCTCGTCTACGCTCACCTGCCGGTGGCCGCCGTGGCGCCGGCGATCGACCCGCCGAGTGTCGCGATTACCGGCCCGGCGAACGGGGCCACGCTCGATGCCACGCCCATTACGGTCACGGGCACGGTCGACGACCCGGCGACGCTGGTGATCGTCAACGGCGTAAAGGCGAGTGTGGTCGGAACCACGTTCACGGCCGGTGGCGTAGAGCTGCAGGAAGGCGCCAATACAATCACGGCGGTGGCGCGCAATCCGGCCAATCTCACCGTGCGCGAGTCGATCGCCGTCACGCTCGATACGACGCCGGATCCAGACTACACGCTACCGCGTCCCGGCAGCATCAACGACAGTCGCGATTTCAACGTCGGCGCCGGAGCGCTGGCGACGCTGGATCACTTCCACTATGCGCCGACGAACCTGCCGGCTGGGGTCTCGTTCACGCCAAGCTCGATAAGCTTCAACCCGACCACCGGGGATGTCGCGGCGCCCTTCACGATCGCCACCTCCGCCGATGCCGCCGCGGGGCTGCACGTGTTTCAAGTCGAATACGACTTCCACAACGCCGCCCACGGCTCGCTGGCCGCGCACACGATGCAGTTCGTGATCGACGTCCTGCCCTGATTTGCGGTTCTCGCGGGGGCGCGAACCGCACAAGTAACTCGGATGGGGCGGGCGAGCCTCCCACCGAGCCGCGCTTAGTACTCGTCGGGATAAGTATGGCAACGTATCCGCAACCGCTCACCCTGACTTACGAATTCCGTGTTTGCGCGCACGGCGCGAAGAAATCGGATGGCTGATCGGGCCATTGGGTTGCGGGCGGTAGCCGGCGCTGATTTGCGATTTCCGAGTTTCTGCGAGGGGCCGCGGGCCGGCGGCTGAGCGCTGGCTTTCGGCCGATTCGGCGCCAGTGGATCAATCAGACCCGGCGGCATATAGTCTGCGTCGGAGGTTACAATGAAGTACCGAGTTGCGCTCCATCGCTCCGAAGAAGGCGTCTGCGTTTGGGTTCCGGGGCTACCGGGCTGCGTCTCGCAAGGGGACACGGAGGAAGAGGCGCTGGCAAACATCGTCGTCGCGATCCGCGAATATATCGAGGTCACCATGGAACAGGTGGAAGGCGCTGAGATCCGCGAAGTCGAGGTGGCGGCCTGAGGATGCCGAAGCTGCCGGGCATTAATCACCTCGACGCAGTCCGCGCGTTTCAGAAAGCGGGCTTCCGTATTGCGCGACAAGGGAAACATGTCGTGATGACAGACGGGAGGCGGACGCTCACGATTCCTCGCCACGACCCTGTGAACGCGTTTACGATGGGGCGAATCGTGGTGGACGCCGGGTTCACGATCGACGAGTTCCGAAAGCTCCTCTAATCGGATGGCTCACGCGCCAAGCCGAACCAGCCGGTCCAGGTTCCGGCGAAAAGCGCGGCGGCGCCCGCATCTTCCGGTTCCGCGAAGGAATGCTCCCTTCTGGTTTTCGATTTCCGAGTTTGCGCGCACGGCGCGAAGAACTTTCCAGACGATCGAGGAGCGGTGCGCCACCGTTCGTGCCGAGTAGCGCCGTCTCGACAACCCGACCGCCCTGAGTAGCCGATGTCTTCTCAATCGGCGTATCGAAGGGTTCAGGCGCGTATCGAGGCACGTCTGGTGTGACCCCTCGATACGGCCCCTGAACAAACGGGTCCTACTCGGGGCGAACGGGGAGTTGCGGGCATTGGGTTGCGGGCGGTAACCCGCGCCAGGCCACTACTTCCGAGAATCCTCACGGCGCGCAAAGATTCCGCAGGCGGTGGACGCGCTCGGAGATCGCGCTCCACCTGTTGTGGGCTCTGCCCTGCTATCCTCCGGCCGCCGCCACTGCCGCCTTGACCGCCTCGTTGACGATGGCGCCGTCGTGCGTCACGCAGCTTCCCTTCTGCACCTCGTCGGTGAAGTCGAGCGCCAGGTTGCCGTCTTTGATGAAGCACTTGATGAGAGCGCTGACGTTGCGGGCGTACAGGGTGCTCGCGTGTACCGGCATCGTGGCCGGCAGGTTGGTCGGCCCGAGGATCGTAACGCCGCCGGCGTCGACCTGTTCATCTGCCCGCGTCAGCTCGCAATTGCCGCCCGCTTCGGCGGCAAGGTCGACGATGACCGAGCCCGGCCGCATGTTGGCCACCGTCTCCTTAGTCACCAGTCGCGGGGCCGGTCTTCCCGGAATGAGCGCCGTGGTGATGACGACGTCGAACTCCTTCATCTTTTCCGCCAGCATTTCCTGTTGCTTGCGGCTCTGCTCGGCGGTCAGCGCTTTCGCGTAGCCGCCCGCGTCTTCGGCATCCGTGGCGCCCACGTCGAATGCCAGGAAGGTGGCCCCGAGGCTCTGGACCTGTTCCTTGACGACCGGGCGGACATCGTAGCCAAAGACCTGCGCGCCGAGACGGCGCGCGGTGGCGATCGCCTGAAGCCCGGCCACGCCGGCGCCGATCACCAGCACCTTGGCGGCAAACACGGTCCCGGCCGCCGTCATGAACATCGGGAAGAAGCGCGGCAGCGCCTCCGCGGCAAGCACCGCGGCCTTGTATCCGGCGATATTGGCCTGCGACGACAGGGCATCCATGTTCTGCGCCCGACTGATCCGCGGAATACCCTCCATGCCGAAACTCGTAATCCGCCGCGCCACAAGGCGGCGCACCAGATCGGGGCTGGTCAGCGCCTGCAGCATGGCGACCAGCACGGTGCCTTCGCGCAACATGTCCGCCTCGTGGCGTCCGAGGGTCGGATGGTCGACCGGCTTCTGGACCTTGAGGACCATATCGGCCTCGGCGTACAGGCCGGGTGCGTCGGCGACGATGGTTGCCCCGGCCCGCACATAAGCGTCGTCGAAGAAAAACGCCGCCGCCCCGGCATGGCGTTCCACCAGAACCGTGAGCCCCGCCTTGATCAGCGGCGCAACGGCGTCGGGGGTGAGGGCGACGCGGCGTTCTTTGGGTACGATCTCCTTGGGAACGGCGATCTTCATGCAGCCTCCATCATCACGCGGTGGCGGCTATATCAAGGTGCCCTTGGCCTGTCACATCGGTCGGCGACGGCGCACCAGCGCACCGGCGACGACGGCCGCGGCCAGCCAACCCACCCAGTCGCCCCAGTTCGTGTAAACCGTCGTCACTTCGAGCCGGTTCACCGTGGCCCGGAGGTTCTCGCGCGTGAGCACGCCGCTCCGTACGACGTCGCGGCCGACCGGGTCGATCACGGCGCTGACCCCGCTGTTGGTGGCGCGGACGAGAAAGCGCCGGTGCTCGATGGCGCGGAAACGCGCCATGGCGAGATGAATCCACGGCTCCTGCGAGTCGCCGAACCACGAATCGTTGGCCACCGTGGCGAGCAGGTTCGGCCGTCCCGCAACCACCATGCGACGCACGTGCGCCGCTTGCACCGCTTCATGGCAGATGGGCACGGCGATTCGCCACGGACCGAGGGTCAGCGCCGACATTGCCGTACCGGCGCTGAAGGCCGACGCACCGACGGCGCCGTCGGCCAGGCTCGGGACCAGATCCACGAACGGAACGTACTCGGTAAACGGGATCAGCACGTTCTTGTCGTAGGCGTCGCGGATCACGCCGTCGGCCCCGATGAGCAACGCCGAGTTGTACGTGCGGTTGCGGCCGGAGGTGCCGTCGACCGACGCGGCGCCGAACAGCAAAGGCACACCGAGATCTTCCCGAATCATCCGCCCCGACAGTGGCAGCGGCCGGCGCAGGCCGCGCGTGTACACCGTCTCGGGCCAGACGACGAGGTCGACCGGGTCGCCGGCCGCAAGCAGTTCGCGCGTTTGTTCGAGGTAGACGCGGTGATCGAAAGTCGGCCGCCGGCCCTTCTCGAAGACGCCCAGGTTACTCTGCACCAACCCCACGCGAAGCGGCGGCGCCGCGGCCGCGGCGGCGTCGATTGCGGCGATACGCACCGTGCCGTACGTCCACACCACCAGCACCGCACCCACGGCGGTCACCCACGGTAAGACGGGGCGCCGCCGCCGACCGCGAATCCAGCACCAGGTCTCGAACGCGGCAAGGTTCACCAGCGCCACGAACGCCGAAAGCAGCAGCGGCCCGCCGAGATCGGAGATTTGAACGAGGGTGAGCCGGGGCGCCAGAGCGTGACCGATGTGAACCGGAAACAGCGACGGATAGAGCCACTCGACGACGAGAAGGGGGGGAATACCCGCCATCGCAAGCGGCCAGCCGCGGCGGCGAATCGAGGCGTAGACGAGACCGTAAAGCGCGAAACGCAACCCGAACCACGACGCGTCGCCGAGCCAGAGCACGGCGCCGAGAACGATGTTGCCGTCGAGGAAGACCTCGACGACGCGCCACATCCAGTGGAAGCCGCCGGCATAGGCCACGAATCCGAAGACGAAACCGAGAAGCGCGGCGCGGCCGAGCCCATGGGGTCGGGCGTCTTCGAACGCCGCCCAGAGCGGCACCAAGCCCACCAGCATCAGGGGCCAGAACCCAAACCCGACATAGCCGAGACAGCAGAGTGTCCCCGCCAAGGCGCTGAGAAGAACCTGACCCGCGAGCTTCAACACTCTGTCAGCGTCTCGGGAAGATCCACGGCGGCCATGAACCTCCGCTCCGACCGGGGCGGAACCGTCCGCCACCGTCCCACACTGGATCCCGCGGCCCGGGAAGACCGTCTCTGCGTCACGATGTCCCCATATAGGGGCCGGGGTGAGAGGAATCCACCCGGTTGACCTGGGGCGAAAGTTTAGCGAAACTCCCGTCATGACGAGTACGGCCTCGTGATGGTGTCTCATGCGTCTCGCGTGTCTGTGCGTTCCCGATTTTCCGCTGGCTGCGGTCATGCGCGTACAGCCGGAACTGCGCGAGGCGGCGGTGGCGGCGGTCGATGGTTTGGGTCCGCGGGCACGAGTGCTGGCGGTATCGGCAGCGGCCGCGCGACAGGGGGCGACCGCCGGCCTGACGGTGGCGCAGGCCACGGCCATTGCGGCCCGGTTGGTTGTTCGGCCGGTTACTCCGGACATGCTCCGGGCGGCGCAGGCGGCCCTGTGCGATGCCGCCGCTTCGTTCTCGCCCCGCTTCGAGGATGCGGGTTCGGGTATCGTGTACGTGGATCTCGACGGCCTCGGTCTGCTCTACGATTCCGAAGCGCGACTCGCCAACGCGATGTTTCGCGGCGTTCTGCGGCTCGGCCTCGAGGCCCAGGTCGGCGTCGCCGGCTCGAAGGTGGCGGCCCTGCTCGCGGCCCGGCACGGCGGCGGGGTGCGGGTTATCCCGGCAGGCGAAGAATGGAGTTTCCTGGCACCGGTGCCGGTGGCGTGGCTCGCGCCGGAGGCCGGGCTGGGCGAGACGTTGCGGTTCTGGGGCATTCGCACCATCGGAGAACTCGCGGCGTTGCCGATCCGAGCGCTCGGCACGCGTCTGGGAAGTGCGGGGGTGCAGCTCGCGCGGCGCGCGCGCGGCGAGGACGACACGCCGCTGGTACCACGGGAACTGCCGTTACAGTTCGAGGAGCGGCTCGACCTCGATTACGGCATCGAAACGCTGGAGCCGTGCCTGTTCGTTCTACGCGGCCTGCTCGATCGACTTACCGCACGGCTCGAGATGCGCGGGCTGGTATGCGGCGACCTGCGACTGGGGTTGCGACTGGCGACGCGGGGACGGGACGAGCGCACGGTAACCGTGGCGGCGCCGAGCAACGACGTCAAGGCGCTGCTGGCACTGGTGCGTGTCGATTTCGAGGCGCATCCGCCGGCGGCGGCCGTCGAGGCGCTGCACGTGGCGGCAGTGTCGGAACGCTTGCGGCCCGCGCAGCTCGATCTCTTCAGGCCGGGCGGTCCGGCACCGGCGCGGCTGGCGGTCACCCTGGCTCGCCTGACGGCGCTGTGCGGTGCCGACCGTGTCGGCGCGCCGGTCGTTTCGGACACGCATCGACCGGACGGCTGGGGGATCGGCTCGTCGGAGGCGGTCGGGTTGTCAGGCGGTCATGCCGTCAAGGATGGTAACCCAAAGATCGACAGCCCGACCGCAGACAGCGCGGCAACTAACGCCCCGCCCCCCTGCATTCCCCTCGCCCTCCGCGCCCTGCGGCCGCCGCGGTCGGTCGAGGTTTTCTGCGAGCGTGACCGGCCGGTGTTTGTCCGCGGCGATGCGCTTGCCGGCCGTGTCGTGCAGGTTGCCGGTCCATGGCGCGTCGAGGGCGACTGGTGGCGCGACGGCAAATACGCACGCGACTATTACGATGCGCAACTCGGCGACGGCGGCGTGTACCGACTGTACCACGACCTCGGCAACGACGGCTGGTTCGTGGATGGAGAGTACGACTGAAGTCGAGGCGTCGAGGAGTCGGAGAGGACGGACCGAATGCGGATGAGTCGTCTTGCTCGTGGTTCTTCAACGCCTCGACTTCCCGGCGTCTCGACGGCGGACTACGTCGAGCTGCGTTGCCGCAGTGCCTTCAGCTTTCTGACCGGGGCGTCGTTGCCCGAAGACCTCGTCGCACGGGCGGCGGCGTTGGGCTACGGGACGCTGGCGCTCGGCGACCGTGACGGCGTCTACGGCGCACCGCGCTTGCACAAAGCCGCACAGGCAGCCGGCCTGCGCGCCCTGGTGGGGACGGAGGTGGTGCTGGCGGAGAATCCGCGCAACCGCGCGGACGCTGGCGACGTCAGGGACCGAAACGACCCCCCGACCGTCGACAACCCGACCGCCTGCCCCCTGTATCTTCTCGCCGCCACCCGTGCCGGGTACCGGAATCTCTGCCGACTCGTCACGCAGATGAAGCTGCGGGCGGCGAAGGGACAGGGCACCGTCGTCCGGACCGATCTCGAGGAGCATGCGGAGGGCCTGATTTGTCTGCTTCGCCCCGCTTTCGGCATCGCGTCCGCCCATGGGGCGGTTGAGCGGTTGGGTTTCTATCGAGAGGCGGCGGTCAGGCTGTCAGGCCGTTACGCCGTCAAGGATGAAACCCCGACGGCCGACCGCCCGGCACCTGACATTCTGCTCTACCTGAAGTCCATCTTCCCCGGCCGTCTCTATATCGACCTGCAACGTCATCTCGATGCGGACGAGGAGCGGCTCAACCGGGCGTCGATTGCGCTCGCCCGGCAGCAGCGCCTGCCGCTGGTTGCCACCAACGACGTGCGGCACGCGCTGCCGGCGGGGCGGGCCCTGCTCGACGTGCTCACCTGCATCCGCGCCAGGACGACCCTCGACACGGCCGGCCGCCGGCTGTTGCGCAACGCCGAGCGACACCTGAAGGCGCCCGCGGAAATGGCGGCGCTCTTCCGCGACCTGCCCGAGGCCGTACGCAACACTCGCCATATCGCCGAGCAGTGCGAGTTCACCCTTGCCGACCTCGGGTACCGCTTTCCGGACTATCCGTTGCCGCCGGGCGAGACGCCGATCGGCCACCTGCGCACCCTCACCTATGCCGGGGCCCGTGACCGCTACGGCACGCTCGCGCCGCGGGTACGCCGGCAGCTCGAGCACGAACTCGCCGTCATCGGCAAGCTCGATCTTGCCGGCTACTTCCTCATCGTCTGGGACATTGTCCGTTTCTGCCGCGAGCAGGGCATCCTCGCGCAGGGCCGCGGCTCGGCCGCCAACTCGGCAGTGTGTTATGCCCTCGGCATCACCGCCGTCGACGCGGTCGGCATGGACCTGCTCTTCGAGCGGTTCCTGTCCGAAGAGCGCGGCGAATGGCCCGACATCGACATCGATCTGCCGAGCGGCGACCGGCGCGAGCGTGTCATTCAGTACGTCTACCGGCGCTACGGCGAGCGCGGCGCGGCCATGACCGCCAACGTCATCACCTACCGCACGCGCAGCGCCGTGCGCGAGGTCGGCAAAGCGCTCGGCTTCACGCTGGCACAGGTGGACAAGCTCGCCAGGCTCCTCAACCGTTTCGAGTTGCCCGATTCGAGCGACGCGCTGGCGGAGCAACTGCAGGCCGGCGGCGTCGATCCGACGGCGCCGCGAGTCGGTTTGCTCGTCGACATGGTGCAACGGATCCAGCACCTGCCACGCCATCTCGGCCAGCACTCCGGCGGCATGGTCATCGCCGCCGGGCGACTCGACACGATCGTACCGCTCGAACCGGCGGCGATGCCCGGACGCGTCGTCGTGCAGTGGGACAAGGACGATTGCGCCGACCTCGGCATCATCAAGGTGGACCTGCTCGGACTCGGCATGATGGCAGTGCTGGAGGAGACGATTCCGACGATCCGCGAGCACGAAGGCGTCGGCATCGATCTCGCGCACCTGCCCCCCGACGACCCGAAGACCTACGCCATGCTGAGGGCGGCCGATACCATCGGCGTGTTTCAGGTGGAGAGTCGGGCACAGATGGCGACGTTGCCGCGCCTGCGTCCCGGCCGCTTCTACGACCTCGTCGTCGAGGTGGCGCTGATTCGGCCGGGGCCGATCGTCGGGCAGATGGTGCACCCGTACCTCGATCGCCGCAACGGCCGCGCCCCGGTGACTTACGCGCACCCCGATCTCGAACCGATCCTGAAGCGAACGCTCGGCGTGCCGCTCTTTCAGGAGCAGCTCCTGCGCATGGCGATGGTGCTCGCCGGGTTTACCGGCGGGGAGGCCGAGGAGCTGCGGCGAGCGATGGGGTTCAAGCGCTCGGTGGCGCGCATGCAGGCCATCGAGCACAAGCTGCGCGCCGGCATGGCGGCGCGCGGCATCGCCGGCGACGTGCAGGACGCGGTCGTGCGCAGCATCACTTCGTTCGCGCTCTACGGCTTTCCGGAGTCGCACGCAGCGAGCTTTGCGTTGCTGGCATACGCCTCGGCATACCTGCGAGCGCATCATCTCGCGGCGTTCACCTGCGCCATGCTCAACAACTGGCCGCTCGGTTTCTACCACCCGGCAACGCTGGTGAAAGACGCGCAACGCCACGGCCTGCGCGTGTTGCCGGTGGACGTGATGCGCTCCGGCGTGCGGTGCACGCTGGAGCGCGGGGACAGGACGTCAGGCGGTTACGCCGTCAAGGAATCTCCCCTGACAGCTACTCCCCCGACCGACACCCTGTCCCTCCGCCTCGGCCTCCGCTACGTCGCGGGCCTGCGGGCGGCGGCGGCCGAGCGTATCGAGGCGGAGCGAGCACGGCGTCGATTCGCGTCGGTCGACGATGTCGTGGTGCGCTGCGGTCTGCGCGACGACGAGGCGCGCACGCTGGCGCACATCGGCGCCCTCGCCGCCTTCGGCCTGACCCGACGCGAAGCGCTGTGGCAGGTGGCGGGTGTGGACCGGGAACCGTTGTGGCAGAGCGTTGAGGCGTCGGGTCGTTACGCCGTTAAGGATCACGACGACGAAAGACACACGCCGTACGAGGGGAATGCTCCGGCAGGGCATCGATCCAATCCCGCCCCGCTCCCGGAAATGTCGCTCCTCGAACGGACTCTGGCCGATTACCGGGGCACCGGGATAACCGTCGGGCCGCATCTCGTGAAACACCTGCGCCCCGAACTTACCGCCCGCGGTGCCGTGCGGGCGTGCGACCTGCCCCGGATTCGCGACGGTCGCTGGACAAAAATCGCCGGCCTGGTGATCGTACGGCAGCGACCGGGCAGCGCGAAGGGATTCTGCTTCCTTACCCTCGAAGACGAAACCGGCACCTGCAACGCTGTCGTGACCCCCGACATGTTCCGCCGCCATCGCACCCTCCTGCACACCGCGACGCTGCTCCTCGTCGAAGGGCCGGTGGAAAAGGTGGTGGCATCCCGGGGCCCGGATTCGGAGGCCGAAGTCCCCGGCTCGGATTTGAAACGCCGCCGGCGTCCACAGGTCGACAAGCCGACCAGCCGGAGGTCCCCGGTCGTCAGCCAGCCGTCGTCAGCCGTCAGCGACCCATCCGGGACGCCGAGCGACGAACGACAGACGCCCGTCATCCATGTCCGTGCCCGCCGTCTGGAGGCGCTCTCCTTGCCGCAACAGCAGGTCGGCCTCACCGGCCGCGGCTACCGCATGCAGGTTAAGCCCGACGACGACGAACCACCACCGACGCCGAAGTCACACGATTTCCGGTAACGACGGGCACCCGGGCGCGAAGGAGGAGCGCCAGCGAGAGCATCGACCGGCGCCAGGCCACGCTGCCGCGCCGCGCCGCCGCCGGGCGCAGGCGCGTTACACGGGCGCGCCGCGGCTTTGCCGGCTCCTGCGCCGGGGCCTGCCGGCAGGACTCCAGCCAGTCGAGAACGACGGGGTAGACGTCGTCGGGGGCGTGCAGACCGAGCACGAGGTCGGCGTGACTGTAGTCGTGAGCGAACCCGTACTGCTTACCGACGATGCAGAACCGTTTGTGTCGAGCGCCAACTCGCCGGTAGACCCGTTCCAGGTCGCGCGCCGGCGTCAGACCGTCCTTGCTTCCGGCGACGATCAGCAGCGGCGTCGAGATACGTTCCAGGTGATCGGTGAAGTCGAACATCGCGTAGCGGTCGCTCATGTGTTTGGTCTCGTACCATTGGGCAAACTCGCGCAGCAGGGAAGCCGGCAGGTCGTCGACGGCAGTGAGCATCAAGGTGCGGAGCAACTTCACGTCGGCGTTGCCCGGATACCAGCCGAGTTCGGCGATGCTGGCGCTCCAGAGCTCGTTGAGCATGGCGGCAAACGGCGCTCCGAAGCGGGCCAGGGTCCCGAGGGGAACCCGGTCGGGCAGCCAGCCGAGGAGCCAGCGGTAGGGCAGTCCGAAGTCGATCAGCGGATGGCCGACGTCGCTCATCGTCGGCGAGCCGAGCGTGACGGCGCTGGCGATCTTGCCCTGCGCCGGTGTCATCAGGAGTGCGTAGGCGATCATGCCGCCCATCGAGTGTCCGACCCAGTGCACCTGCCTGGCACCCGTTTCGTGCAGCACTTTCTGGAGGGCGGCGGGAGCGTCGTGCTGGACGTAGTCTTCGAAAGTCCAGTCGTAGCGTTTGCCGTTGAGCAGCGACGGGCGCGTCGACCGACCGGCGCCGCGCAATTCGATTACCCAGGCGTCGTAGCCGCGACGCGCGAGATAGCGAGCGATCGACACTCGGCCCGGGCCGTCCATGTCCCAGCGATTCGAGGACATGCCGTGGCAGAGGATGACGGGCGTGCGGTGCGCCGTGCCGCGCGGCTCGTACCTGTAGAGGGCCAGCAACCAGCCGTCGCGCGTGCGGGCCCGATACAGGCGCGGGCGGGGACGGTCGAGATCGAACCAGGCGTCGATAAGGCGTTGCATGGGGCCCCCTACCACAGGCCCGCGCGAGCATCCAGCGCGCGGCCTGGCCTCCCGCCCTCAGCCCTCAAGACCTCACCCCGCCGGGCGCCCGCGGACTACCCGGCGTTCACGAGCAGACCGATATGTGTGTAGTAGTTCAGCGCACTGTACAGCAGAATCGCGACGCCGCTCACGACAAGACACCAACCCCCCATCCGCGCCACCGGGCTGCCCAGATCGCGAACTGCCACCGGCGCCAGCAGGGGACCCACCGCGCTCAGCGCGTAGAGCGAGCCAACCAGCGTATTCTCCACCCACGGATAGTCGTGAAAGATGCCGCTGATCGGTTCCTGCGCCGGTGCCGCGCCAATCGCCGAGAACCGGAACACCGCCACCGTGCAGGCCAGGAGGATCAGACCGAGCGAAAAGACGAGCCACGACACCGGCCGCAGCACACCGGTCAGGCGGTCGAGAGCCACGTCGCTCCGATCCCGAAACGCCTCCGGATGGGTCCACATGAACAACGCGGCCGCCAGCAGCAAGACACCGAGGAACAGCGTCGGCTCCCCGAAGATGATATTGACTTGAGGCTTGGCGTGGAGCGGCCACGTCACCGTCATCATACCACTCAGGAAGGTAAGGATTATGCCCAGCACTCCGAACGAAAGAGCCCACCCTTCCGGCTCGACACGGTGGCCTCGGCGCAACTTAGCGCCCAGAATCGGAACCAGAACCAGCGCGGCCCCGGCGGTGACACCGATCAACGTGTTGTAAAGGATCATTCCGCTTCCATGATACCGTCTCGACGCCGTGGGCCAAAGCCCAGAGTACAACTCACGGACCCTCTCCTCGAATCCGTTCGCGGGTTCGGGGCCGCGGACGGCGGCGGTCTCTTTTGCCGTGCCGACATGGTATCCAATCGCTTATGGCGGACGATGGGCGCGAAACAGCGACTCGACCGGACTTGCCGGCGCTGCGGGCGGTGCGCTCGACGGAACTCGACGCCGATACGCTGCGCCGCATCGTCGCGCTGTTCCGAATCTCGTACCGCGCGGCCGACGAGGCGTACCTCTTGCGCTCGCTCGAGAGACTACGCTTCGTCGCCACGGCGATTGCGGCTGAGACGCTCGCCGGGTTCGCGCTGGGCGACCTGCGGCGCATGGACCTGCCGCGGTTGCCGGCGCAAGCCGTCGCGCTCGCCGGCATTTGCTGCGTCGACCCGCGGTTCCGCCGCCTCGGCCTCTTCCGCGCTCTGGAGCAGCAAGCGTTCGCCGCCGCCGGCATCGCCGCGGAAGGACGCCTGCTCGCCTGCGGCCGCGTCGCACACCCGGCAAGCTTCCGCACCATGACCTCCAACCCCACCCACGTCCCGCGCCGCGGCCTCACTCCGACGCCCTGGCAGCGCGAGGTCGGCGCCGCCGTGGCGGGGGCTTACGGCGTCGAGCACTTCGATCCGGCCACCTTCGTGTGCGCCGGTAGCGGCAAGGCGATCGGGTATCCGATTCTCGATATGAACGTGGAACCCGAGGAGTGGGAGGTGTTCGCCGGCGTCGACCGCGACCGCGGCGACTCGCTGCTCGGCCTGTGTTGGGTCCCGGACGCGCCGGAGGGCTGGTAATGGTCGCCGCGCGGTCCGCGCCTGCGTGCGCACGATTGCGCGGATGTCCTCACGGTCGCGCGGTCGATCCGCGAGCAACTTGTAGACCACCAGCGCTTCCGGGCCGGCGACCGGAAGGGTCAGGTCTGCAACGACGACGGCTTCCGCGCGCTGGACCACGTCACCCTCAAATGCCGTCTTCGCAACCAGCACGTCCACCTGGCGCAGGTCGATGTTCTCGGCTCGAAAGACGACGATGTCCGGCAGCTATTCTCCGGGCGCCACTCGCTGCTCTCGCACGCGTGCGTAGCCCAGCGACTCAAGTGCGCGGACGACGGTGTCCAACGTTGCCGCCTCCGCCAGCACCGTCACGTCAGGATCGGTTCTGGCACGTGCGGCGCCATGGCTAAGCGCGCGGCGCGCGGTGAACACGCCAGCGCCCCCTACGCTCGCGACAGGTAATTCTCGGGAACGAACACGTTGCGACACCGGAACGCCGGCGGCGATTCGAGCATCAACCGCAGGCGCAAAGCGAAGCCATGTGCCGGAAATGCGAAAAACGGCTCCGGACTACCGATACTCCGTGTCCACGCCGGGGTCGCCATACCCACCTCGCGACAGAGGGCGCTCACAACCGCCGCCACGAGGCCCTCAATCTTGCCGGAGTACGCCGGGCCGACCTCCACCATCGCGCTTCGCTCCTCAGGCGTCGCCGCCCGAAAGTCGTCGACGAACCCGTTGACGTGCAATTGGAACCGCTCCCGGTCTGCGCCGCACGCATCCAGCAGCTCAGCCACGGTCATCGAACATCTCCTCGAGCAGGAGGCGCACGCGGACCGGCAGGCGCTCGGCCGGAAAGTAATCCAGCACCACGGCGAGAACGGCATCGGCCGACTGCAACCCGAGTCGGTCAGCCAGGAACCGGATGTCCGCGGCGTCCTCGGCGGTACGCGCCGCGGCACACTTCATCGCCAGCAGTGTGCGGGCGTCGACGGCGGACACCGTCAGATGCGACAACGTCTCCCAGGTCTCGTACCCGGCAGCCGCCGGCACGAATGCCTTCGCTGCATCGTTGAGCCAGTGATCGTCGAGCTGAAGCTCCTCTGCCACCTTGCGCGCGGCGCGCCGGACAACCGGCGCTTCGGTGAACCACGCATCGACATCTTTCGTGGCCGGGCGCGCACGATGCACCAGACACATCACCGCACCACCAACCAGGAAGACCTCCGCGCACTGCTCCTCTTCCGCGAGAAGCGCGTTGAGGCGGCGTAGTGCCGCGACGAGCGTCTCGCGTTGGAGAAGCGTCATGCGACCGCAGTCTATCACCGCCGCCGCTGGCCTGGCTATCTGTGCGCACCGCGGGCAGCGTCCCGCTGTCAGGATGCCGGCTGCCGCGAGAACGCGAAAAGGGCTCCTTGCAGGATCGGCGCGACCGCGACGGCCTGGTCGAACGTGAGGTACATACCGTGACGCCGTTCGCCCGTCCGCCGCAGCGGGATCACGTACCGGACTACGAAAGGGAGAATGGGGTCCACCATCGCGTCCCCGCCTTACGGATTGGGCGCCGCACAGCGATCGCGGGCGGGCGCCTCTTTCCGCTTCAGCCCCGAGGTGTCGTTCCGGACGGTTGTGCCGCCGTAGGTGGTGCAGTAGCGCTTCGTATCGCTGCCCAGACTCAGTACGATCCCCGCCTCGCCAGTGAACGGCGCCGCCACGCTGACACCCAGGCCTTTGCACACCGCCTTCACGACCTTGTTCTTCACGAGCACCGTGCGGCAGGGGTCGCTCGGCGTCCCCGTTCCTTTGTAGCGATACCCCTTCGCACCCGCCGGCCGTCCGAGGCCGGTCCACCCGCTGGCCGGAAGGGCATAGATCGTGGAGCCGGTTCCGCCGGTGTCGACGATCTCGAGCGTGCCACCTTCCGTGCGCGGATCGTCACCGGCACCCGCCAGCTCGAAGGTCCGGCCGGACGGGGCTCTGGCAACAAAGGCAAGCTTTCCGGGTGCGATCGTGAGGACCCGTCCGGGCATGAGCTCGGGCCGCGGTGGTTTGGTCCGCAGTCCCGTGGACGCCACCGGTTCCGGTTCGCCGTCACCGTCGAGATCGGCGCTCAAGATCACATCGAACGTCCTCGTGCCGTCATGAACCAGCGGGGTGATCGTTATCTCGTCGACCAGCGTCGATCCCGCCGGAACCGTGACGTTGCGCGTGAGCCTGGTTCCGGGGGGATTCGATCCCAGACTCACGACCGACATGTCCGAAGCCCCCGTGGAATCCTCGACGCTCCAGGTCAGGTCATACGACTTTGGCGAGCCCGAGGTGTTGTAGACGACGACGGGCTTGCGAATGGGTACGCCGACGCTGACGCGTCCGTGCGAGTTATCGACCGGGACGAAGCAATCGTCACGTTCGTCGACGAGAAAACCGACGCACTGCCGATCGCCGTCCGGCGCCGAGATCGTCACCCGATACGCGGCGCGTTCTCCCTGCGCGGTCAGGCCAGACGGCCTCTGCAGCGTCAGCGAAACGGTCTTGATGCTGGCCGGATTGACAGTTTCCGGAGGAAGGCTGACCGACGAAGGTCCGAGTACCGTACTCGTCTGGCTACCCAACTGGAAGCCGACCTGCAGCCCGACCGCGGTTATAGAGTAGGTCTGTCCGACCGGACTCGGGTTGTGGATTTCGAGCGGAACCGTGGCCGAGGTATCCGATGCGCATAGTCCCCTCGTGCGCGGCACCGCACACCAACGCTGACACTTGCCGTCGGCATCCGCAAGCCAGATGCCGAGGACGCTCGTCGGGTCGAGGACGTATTGGAACACTTCCAGCTCGTCGATACCGCCGTCGAACGACTGCGAATTGAACTCGACGAAGCCGCCGCCTTCCATGTACGCGAACCCGATTCCCGCCGGCATCGTGTTGGTGAGGTTTCCTGCGAGCGGACTGAGCGATTCGGTGTGTGCCAGCGTGCCGTCGACGTAGAAGCGCACCAGTCCACCCCCGCCGGTACCGCCGTCGCGATCCACGGTGACGGCCACGAGATGCCATTGCCCGTCGGTAAGTGACGGAATCGAGCCCGACACGGCTTCGCGCGCACCGCCGCTGCTCCGCATCAGCAGGCTCAGGCGATCGTCGCGCAGGCCGAAACCGAAGCCGTGTTTGATCCCTTTCCAGAGAATGGCGCGGTACCCGCTGTCGGGGTCCGGGCGAATCCACGCGTCGATGGAGAAGTCCAGTGAGTCGCTACCGGTCTCCGGTCCGAAGTCGAGCGCGCCGTCCGAGGGGTGGGGAACCAGTACGAACTGTCCCGCCCCATCGAGGTCGAGCGATTGCCCGACATGGCCGCTCAGGCGGGCGATCGGCAGGGTGCCCTGGTGGGTGCCGTCGTGGTCGGCGATCGTTTCGTTGGCGGTGTTGCCGGTGGGTTCGTCGAAGGGCCACCATGCGGCCATCGTCACCGGCGGCGTGACGCACGCGCCCAGGATCGGGGTGATCACGGCCGGACCGAGGGTCGGGTTAACGCCCGTCCCCTCGATCGTATAGTTCCCGTTGTGGATCGCGAAACACGCGCTCGTGTCGGTACTGGCGGTGACCGTAACCGTGAAGGTCCCGTACGCACCGGGTGCGAGGGTACCGAGGTTGCAGGTCACGACGCCCGCGGCGTACCCGCAGGTACCTCCCGTCGACGGCGCACTTTGGGAAACCCACGTAGCACAGTCCGGAATCGTCTCGTTGACGATCACGTTAGCGACCGGCTCCGTTCCGTCGTTGCGGTACGTGAAGGTATAGGTCAGGTTGGCGCCGGCCTCGACCCACTCTTCGCTCGCGGTCTTGACGACCGAGAGACCCGGGAGTTGAGCGCCGAAACCGTCCACGTAGACATAGGCCCAGTGCGGTCCCCCCCCCGCACAGTCTCCGGCGGACACATCCAGCTCGACGATGCTGCCAATCGCCAGCGATGGTGCCGGGACATCCACTACCGTCCAATCGGTGTAGCCCACGTCTCCGCCCGCGGCGGGGATCCACTTCCAGGGAACGCCGGGCTCGTTGGCAAAGACGAACTTTTCGTACAGGAGAGTCCCGGAAAGGACCTCGGTGAGCCGTATGCGGAAAAACGGTTGATCGCAGGGAGGATGGCCGGGGTCGACGATAACCGGGGCGTAGACGAAGCGTATGTGTACCAGGGAGTCGACGGGGTCGATGTCCAACGCCGTTATGGTCGACTGCTGCCCGATCGAGTTCAGATTTAAGGTTAAACCCACGGCGTTCTCACCGTTCACTCGTGCGGAGTTGAGCCCGAACTTCGGGAATTTCAGGGTAGCGCCCGCGCCCAGGTTCGGGTCCACCCCGGTCTCGGGCGGACTGGCCGAGACGATCACCGTACGATCGACGCCTCCGGGCGTTGGCGGGACCGCCGAGAAGGGTCCGTTGCATGGGCCGGGCAGCGTACCGTGCTTCGAAGTCGTTTTGGTCCAGCCAGCGAAGGTGGACTCGAAGCCGCCGTTGGTGAACAGCGCTCGGGCCGGGGTATCGAGGAGTATCGCCAACGACACGAAGGCGACGGCACCCAGTCCACCAAGACGTGCGGCCATACGCAGCGATCCCTTTCCGGTATCGCGACCGCTCGCAGCCGCAGGATGTACACCGCCTCGACCGGTGCCGCGCGCGGTCGGCCTGTGCAGAGCAACGGAGACCGAACGCGGCCACAATGCGCCCATCCCCGGAAGGGGTCAAGAGAAACCTGTCGGGCTATCGGAGCGTAAGGGCAGATCCGGATGGCGTGCGTGCCGGCATCCACCGTGCCCCAGCCCCAGCCCCTGCCCGTGCCCCCTGCCCCGACGTCAGGCCAAACCGGGCTTGGGCAGGGGCTGGGGCAGGGAATTTGGGGGTACATTTGGAGTGGCACAAGTCGTGCGGCCGGATGGCGGAAAAACCCTCTCACGTTCGGCCCGCAGCGCCTTGCGGTCGCATACGAATGCTCGTATAGTCTGCCGAGATGAAGGAGGCGCGCTTCGTCGGCACCGCCCGTGAGGACTTGGCGGCGTTTCCGGAGGAGGCACGTCGACGCGCCGGATACGAGTTGTTCATGGTGCAAGTGGGGCGGCAGCCGGCGGACTTCAAGCCCCTGCCTGCCGTCGGGACGGGGGCTTACGAGGTTCGCGTGCGGCATGAAGCAGGCGCCTTTCGTGTGGTCTACGTGGCAAAGTCAGAAGATGCGGTCTACGTCCTCCACGCCTTCCAGAAGAAGACACGCAAGACGTCACGGGCGGACATCGAAGTCGCAGCCAGGCGTTACAAGCTGATCGGAGAGCACCCATGAAGAAGCCCGATAAGCGCATCACGCGGGGCAGCGGGAACGTCTTTCTTGACCTGGGTTTCCCACCGCACGAAGCAGCCGTCATGTTGCTGCGCTGTGAGCTTGCCGAGGCGCTGCGGCAGTGGATGGCTCGTGAGGGCCTTACGCAAGCGCAGGCGGCCAAGCGTCTCGGCGTGGTGCAACCGCGCATGTCCGAGATCGCGCGTAATAAGGTGGATAAGCTTTCGCTCGACTACTTGGTGGGCCTGTGCGCGAAGGCCGGCGTATCGGTTGCAGTGAGGCTGGCGGCGTAATCGGCAGGCCGAACCAGCCGCTCCGGGCGACGGCGAAAAGCACGGTCGGAAGAACATCCACTCAATCGCCCGGGGGGTCGGTGGGACATCCACTCGCGCCCGCCGGAGCGATGGGTGTCCAGCACCCCTGCCCGAGCCCCCGCCCCTGCCCCTGCCCCGACGTCAGGCCAAACCGGGCTGGTGACGCGTGGCGCATGACCGGACACCCACCGCCCAGGGTCCGGGATCGCCCCTGCCCAAGCCCCTGCCCCCGACGCGCCGGCGCGAGCGGATTTCCCATTCACCAGGTGCTTCGGACGTGTCGATAGCGCCGGATCTCCCGGTCGCTCGTCACGAAGGGCACATCAAGTCGCCGGGCCAGTGCGATCAGGAAACGATCGGCCGGGTCTTGGTGAAACGAACCGGGGAGGAGCGTGCTTCCAATGGCGTCGCGTGCACTCCATCTGCGAGCGCCGCCGAGCCGGCCTCTCCTCCGTACCGGCTCGGATAAGCAACTTTTCCCGCGAATACCCGTACATCCCCAGGTGCGACCCGCACGGTTCCGCCGGCGCCGGCCCGGCGGTATTGCCGGCGCTGACGGAACGTGCTTGAGAACCCGGTACGGAGAGGTGCCCGAGCGGCCTAAGGGGCACGCCTGGAGAGCGTGTGTACCCAAAAGGTACCGTGGGTTCGAATCCCACCCTCTCCGTTGTCAGATCGGAGACCCGGAACGGGCCGTTCACGACGCCGCGTCGTCAACCCCGGTCCGAAGTCGATCTCGCCGCCGCGGCGCGGAGAGGCGCCGGCCGCGACGGAAAAGGAGAGATGGCCGCAAACGGCGCAAGACCTGGCACGAAATCCCAGGAGCCTGTCGGAGAAAGGCCCGCTGGTGCTTCGACAAGCTCAGCACGGGCGGGCTCTGCCTTGATTTCACAGCATTTTCCGCTCGCCCTGAGCCCGTCGAAGGGCGATGGGCCGCTTTCTCCGACAGGCTCCTAGTCCGCGCCCCCCCCACTCCTCGCCCCCCGGCTTTCCAACTTTCCGCCTCTACTGCCCGACCGCACTCTGGACGCACCGCACGCGACATGCCAACATCCGGAGTCGACAGAACCGACCACCAGTCGATGCAGGACGGGCAGGAGTGATAGCTAGGTCCCACGCAAGGGAGCGTCGCGAACCCCGTCAGGTCCGGAAGGAAGCAGCGGTACCGACTACCTTCCTGTGCCGTGGGGAAACCTAGCTATCACTGCTGCCCGTCGCCGGTCCCAATGAGCTACCTGGTCCTCGCCCGCAAGTGGCGACCGCAAACCTTCGAGGAAATCGTCGGGCAGGACCACGTCAGCCGCACCCTCGGCAACGCGATTCGCACCGGCCGCGTCGCGCACGCGTTCCTCTTCACGGGCGTGCGCGGGGTCGGCAAGACCACGGCCGCACGGATCCTCGCCAAGGCCCTCAACTGCACCCGCGGCCCCACGCCCACGCCCTGCAACGACTGCGTCAACTGCCGCGAAATCACGGCGGGCAACGCCGTCGACGTGCTTGAAATCGACGGCGCCTCCAACACCGGCGTCGACGACGTCCGCGAAATCATCGAAAACGTCCGCTACCAACCCGCCAAGAGCCGCTTCAAGATCTACATCATCGACGAAGTCCACATGCTCTCGACGAGCGCCTTCAACGCCCTGCTCAAGACCCTCGAAGAGCCCCCGCCGCACGTCAAGTTCATCTTCGCCACCACGGACCCGCACAAGGTACCGCACACCATTCATTCCCGCTGCCAGCGCTACGATTTCAAGCGCATTCCTTACCGGCTGATCGTCGAACGCCTCGCCGACATCGCCCGGCACGAGGACGTCACCGTCAGCGAAGCCGCCCTCTTCACCATCGCCCGCGAGGGCGAGGGCAGCATGCGCGACGCCCAGTCGCTGTTCGATCAGGTGATCGCCTACGCCGGAAATACCGTCGGCGACGCCGACATCGGCGCCGCTCTCGGCGTCGCCGACCGCAAGCTGTTGCTGAATACTGCCGACGCGCTGCTCACCCACGACGCCGGCGCGGCGCTCGCCCGCCTCGACGAGCTGCACAGCTTCGGACACGACCTGCGCCGCTTCACCCGCGAGCTTCTCGAACACTTCCGCAATCTGGCGATCGCCCGCCTGGTCCCCGACGAGAGCCTGCTCGCCGACCTCTCCGAAGATGAACGCGCCGAAACTCTGCGCCAGTCGCAACTCGCCTCGTCCGCGGACCTCGACCGCGCCTTTCGCGTGCTCATGACCGCCGAGACCGAAGTGGCCCGCGTTCCCTATCCGAAGCTGGTCCTCGAAATGACCCTCATCAAGCTCGCGACCATGGCACCGATCGTTCCGCTCGACACTCTCATCGAACGTCTCGACGAGATCGAACGGCGGCTGCTGACACCGTCCACCGCTGGAACCCCGCCACGCCGCACCGGCGACGCACCCGCCCCGGCAAAAACGTCGCACCGCGAGAGCGCACCGGCGACCGGAACGACTCGACCGGCCGGCTCTTCCTCCACCGCCACAGCCGCTCGACCGGCACCGGCGGCACCCGCCACCGGCGATGACAGCACAATCGAGTCCGCCGCCCCCGATGCACAGCCCGCTCGGGAGACGCCCGGCCGGAGCTGGGAGGACTTCCTCGCCACGGTCGCAAAAGAGAAGGTCACCTTGCTGCCCTATCTCCTCAAGAGCGCACCGCCCAACCTCGAAGGACCGGAGCTGGCGCTCAGCGTGCCCTCCGGTTACTACTACGACTATCTGGCACAACGGGATCACGCGCAGATCGTCGAGGACCTCGCCCGACGCTTCTTCGGGCGATCCTATCGAGTCTCGGTCCGGACATCGGAAGCGGCACCCGCCGCGCCAGCCTCGGGGACGGCGCCAACTGCCGCCGACCTGCACGCGGCGGCCATGGATCATCCGGCCGTCCGCGCCGCGGTGGAGATCCTCGGCGGCGAGGTCCACGAGATCAAACCCCGCGGCCGGCGCGACAGAGGTGGCGAATGAGTAAGGGATTCAATCCGCTCGGCAATATCGTGAAGCAGGCGCAGGAGCTGCAAGAGCGCCTGGGCAAGATTCAAGAGGAAGCCGCCGCCCGCACCGTCGAAGCCTCGGCCGGCGGCGGCATGGTGACCGCCGTGGTCACCGGCAAGCTCGAAGTTGTCGCCTTGCGCATCGACCCGTCGGTCCTCGATACCCGCGACCTCGACATGCTCCAGGATCTCGTCGTCGCCGCCGTGAATCAGGGCCTTCGCAAAGCCCAGGAGATGATGGCCGAAGAGATGCGCAAAGTAACCGGCGGCCTCAACCTGCCCGGCCTCGGCATGTGAACGGAGCGAGCCGCCGTGGAAAGTGGAAAGCCCGGCGCGGCCACCTTTCGCAACCCCCGCCCCGCACCCCGATCGCCTGACCGCGCACTACCCAAACATTCCGCCCCATGTCAGCCCTGCCGCCTCCCCTCACTCGCCTGATCGAGGCTCTCGTCAAACTGCCCGGCGTCGGCGAAAAGACCGCTACCCGGCTCGCCTTCCATCTGCTCAAGGCCGACCGGCGCGACGCCGAGCAACTGGCCGCGGCGCTCCGCACGCTCCACGACGAGACGCGTCTTTGCTCCGTCTGCCAGGCCCTCACCACCGATGACCCGTGCCGGCTCTGCGCCGATCCCGCGCGCGACGCCCCGACGATCTGCGTCGTCGAACGCCCCGCGGACGTCATCGCCCTGGAACGCCCCGGCACCTTCAAGGGCCGCTACCACGTCCTGCACGGCTGCCTCGCGCCGCTCGATGGGGTCGGCCCCGAACAGCTTCGTATCGCGGAACTGCTCCGCCGCCTCGCCGACGGGCGCGTCGCCGAAGTCATCATCGCCACCAACCCCACCGTCGAAGGCGAAGCCACGGCGATATACCTCGCCCGCCTCGTCAAGCCGCTCGGTGTCCGGGTGACGCGCATCGCCCACGGACTGCCGATGGGCGCCGACGTCGAGTACGCCGACAGCGCCACCCTGGGCCACGCCCTCGACGGACGCCGAGAGATGTAGGTCGACGCCGCCCGAGCGTACATCGCAACCATGCGCCTCCGCATCGATTACGGCCGCACCGGACTCGACGTCGAACTGCCCGACGATCGACCCGTGGCGGTGATCGAGCCGGCCGACGCCGCGCCACTCCCCGACCCCCACGCCGCGATTGCAAAGGCGCTGGCCGAACCCATCGGCTGCGCCCCGCTTGCCGAGGTCGTCCTCGTCAGCGACGGCGTGCCGGCGGCACAGGTCCCTGCCCTCCTTGCCACGCCGGCCCCCAGCGTCGAGGCGGCGCTCGAACGCGCTTCCGCTTTCCACGGCGACGGCGCCCGCGTCGCCGTGCTGCCGCACGGCCCCTACGCAATTCCAACCGTGCGCGGCCGCAAGCTCACCCTCGCCCGCGCCTGGATGGAAGACGGCGCACCGCGGTAAACGAAACCCGGAGCTCGACCGACGACGGGCAACCCGCACTGCCTCCGTCCGTCATTCGCCGTCCTGCAGCGCAGCGACGATTTCGATCCGCGCCGCGGCCGTGTCCTCGGTCGCGTAGGCGCGCTCCAGGGCGGCGCGAGCGGCCGGGCCGCCGAGGCGCCCAAGCGCCCACGCCGCATGCGCACGGACGCTCCACGCCGGGTCGCGGTGGAGCGCCTTCGCCAGGACGGGCAGCGCCGCCGGGTTGCCGCTGTTGCCGAGGCCGATCGCCGCATTGCGCGCCATGCTGGCCCGGCCCGTTCGCCGCACCGCCGTACCCCGATAGCGCCGGCGAAAGCCTTCTTCATCGAGCGCCAGCAACTCCGGCAAGCGGGGCCACAGCGCGTCCGCCAGATCGGCGCCGCCATCGTCGACCGGATCGTCGTTCCACGGGCACACGATCTGGCAATCGTCGCAACCGAATACCCAGTTGCCGAACCGGCGCCGCAAGTCGCGCGGCACCGAGCCCCGGTGCTCGATGGTCCAGTAGGATATGCAGCGTCGCGCATCGAGAACGTAGCCCGGCTGCAAAGCCCCGGTGGGGCACGCGTCCAGACAGCGCTGGCACGTGCCGCAGCGGTCCGGATGCGGCACGTCGGGTTCGAGTTCGAGGGTCGTCAGCACCTCCCCGAGCAGCAGCCACGAACCCGCACGCGCGTTGAGCAAGTTGGTGTTCTTACCGAACCAGCCGAGGCCCGCCCCGACGGCCCACTCGCGTTCGAGCACGGGTCCGGTATCGACGTAAGCGCGGAAACCGGCCTCCGGACGTATGCGGCGCAAGGCCGCGACGAGCTGGCGCAGCCTCTCCCCAACCGTGTCGTGGTAGTCGGGACCTGCGGCGTAGGCTGCCATGCGGCCGCGCGGCTCGCCGCGCCAGTCGCGAGGGGATGCAGTCGGCGACCGGTAGCGCATGCCGACGCTGACGGCACTGCGCGCGCCGGGAAGGATCGCCTCGGGGTCCAGCCGCTTTGCCAGGCCGCGGCCGATGTACTCCATGCCGGCGGCATTGCCCGCCGCCAGCCAGTCACGAACGAACGCCCCGTGCGGCGGCGCACCCAGCCGCGCCAGGCCGCAGATGTCGAAACCGACTCGATCGGCCGCTTCCCGCACCGCCGTCTCGAGCCGCTCCATCACGCCACTCCCGTCGGGCCGCCGCGCCGCACGTTCTTGCGGCACCGGAACGACTCGTTTACTGTCGCGCGCTGCACACCGTATCGCCTCTGGAGGAAATCATGGCACCCCCGCTGCGTAACCTGAAGATGCTCGACCTGTCCCGCCAGCTCCCGGGGCCGTTCTGCTCGCTCATGCTTGCCGATCTCGGCGTCGACGTCCTCGTGGTCTCGTCCCCGACCGACGTCATGGGAATCGGCCTGCCGCTCGTGCAACGCAACAAGCGCAGCCTCACCCTCAACCTCAAGCATCCCGAAGGCAAGGCCCTCTTCTACCGGTTGGCCGAGGACGCCGACATCGTCCTCGAAGGCTTTCGACCGGGGGTCACGGCGCGCCTCGGGATCGATTACGAGACGCTGGCCCAGCGCAACTCGCGCCTCGTGTACTGTTCGATCTCTGGCTACGGGCAGTACGGTCCGTATCGCGACAAGGTCGGACACGACGTCAATTACCTCGGTTACGCCGGGGTTCTCGGAGCGGCGGGAACCGCCGGCGGGCCGCCGGCGATCCTGCCCGTCCAGGTCGCCGATATTGGCGGCGGCGCGTTGATGGGCGCCGTCGGCATCCTCGCCGCCCTCATGGCGCGCGAGCACACCGGGCGCGGTCAGTTCATCGATATCTCGATGATGGACGGCAGCGTGCTGTGGAACGTGTTTCACATCCTCCTCTATCTCGTGAGCAGCCAGACGCCCGAACGCGGCAAGACGCGCCTTACCGGGCACCACCCCTGCTACGCGATTTACGAGACCGCGGACGGCAAGTACGTCACCGTCGGCGCTCTGGAGGAGCACTTCTGGCGCAATCTGTGCGTACAGCTTGGCGTCGAGGAGTTCATCCCCGATCAGTACGCCGAAGGTGCGCGACGCGACGAGATGTTCCGTGTCATTCGCGACCGCTTCCGGCAGAAGACTCAGGCGCAGTGGCTGGCGCAGCTCGAGCACGTCGATATTTGCTTCGGCCCGGTCAACAGCGTGGCCGAGGCCTTCGACGACCCTCAGGTCAAAGCCCGCGGTCTGTTTCGCGACCTTGACGGCCTCCGCCTCATTGCCTCGCCTCTCAAGTTGTCGGCTACCCCGCCGCAAGAGCCGACCCCGCCGCCGGATTTCGGACAGCATACCGACGAGGTGCTGCGCGACCTCGGCCTGTCGGCGGAGCGAATCGCCGCGCTCCGCGACGCCGGAGTGGTGTAGCGAGGGCCGGCCGGTGGACTTCGGTTTCAGCGAAGCCGAGGACGCGCTGCGGGAATCGGCGCGTAAGTTCCTCGCCTCGAAGTGTCCGATGACGTACGTGCGCGCCATGCTCGAAGACGACACCGGGTACGCCGAGGAGCAGTGGCGGAAGCTGGCCGAACTCGGCTGGCTGGGTTTGATTTTCCCCGAGGAGTTCGGCGGCGCCGGGCTCGGCATGGTGGAGCTGGTCGTGCTGCTGGAAGAAATGGGCCGCGTGGTCATGCCGGGCCCGTTCTTCTCCACCGTCGTTCTGGGCGGGGTCGCTCTCGCCCTGGGAGGGTCGAAGGCGCAGCGAACCCGCTACCTCGACCCGCTCGCACGAGGGGCTCTCAAAGCGACCCTGGCGCAGGTCGAAGACAGCGGCCGGTGGGACGCCGAAGGTATTCGCATGCCGGCACTGAAAACTTCTGGCGGCTTTACTCTGTCGGGGAGCAAGCTGTTCGTGCCCGATGCGCACGTGGCGGACTTGCTCGTTGTCGCGGCGCGCACGAGCGGCAAGGGGGAGCGTGGGGTTACCCTCTTCCTGGTCGAGCGCAACCGACCCGGGGTCGGCGTTCGGCTACTGAAGACCATCGACCAGACCCGCAAGCTCTGCGAGGTCACGTTGACGGACGTCGAGGTGCCGGTGGAAGCCGTCCTCGGCCGCGTCGGGCGGGGATGGCCACTCCTCGACCGGGTCGTCGATCGCGCCCGGGTGGCACTGTGCGCGGAGACGTGCGGCGGTACGCAGAAGGTACTCGAGATGAGTGTCGACTACGCCAGAGTGCGCGAGCAATTCGGGCGGCCGATCGGCAGTTTTCAGGCTATACAGCACAAGTGCGCCAACATGATGGTGCAGGTGGAGAGTGCAAAGTCGGCGACTTATTACGCCGCCTGGGCCGTGGCTAACGACGTCAGCGAAGCGCACCTCGCCGCCTGCATGGCCAAGGCCTACTGCGCCGACGCCGGCCGCGTCGTGACCGCCGAGGGCATTCAGATCCACGGTGGGATCGGCTTCACCTGGGAACACGACCTGCACCTGTACTTCAAACGCGCCAGGGCCTCTGAGGCCGCTTACGGCGACGCCACGTGGCACCGCGAGCTGGTCGCACGGGAAACGCTGGGAAAGCCGTGAAGGCCTGGGGGGCCTGCGGGCTTGGGGGATTGGGGGACATCCCATTCACGCCCTCAAGCCCTCATCCCCTCAAGCCCTCATCCCCTCACGCCCTCAAGCCTTCCCGCCCCCCACCTCGACCACTGCGGCCACCGGGTGCTTCCGGCGGCCGCAGAGCTGAATGATCCAGGCCATCGGATACTTGCGGCGGACGAGCTTCAGCACGCGCGCAATCTCGGTCGGGTCCTCGATGGGTGTGGCGCGCGCGGGTTGCGGGCCGTCGCCGAAGTCGACTTCCACCGTGGGCGTCTTGCGGAGGTTCTTGTACCAGTCCGCGCTCGCTCCACGCACGTGCTGCACATAAAACCGGCTGGCGTCCGCCACGACGAACCATACCGTCACGGTGTGGCGCTTGCCGCTCTTGCGGCCGACGGTCGTGAGCCGCACCGTCGACCGCCGCCGGTGGGCGCCGAGATCGACGCTCACCGCGGCACCACCCATACTGCCGTCTGCCGCAGATCCCCGCGCACCGCTTACTCCCGAAACGCCGCCACAACCGCACGCCAACGCGCCGCATCGCCGGCATGGAACGGGAAGTAGAACGATACGCGGTCCAGATAACCCGTGTAGCGGCGCTTGATCAGCGCCGGGATATCCTCGCTGGCGCCGGTAACCGCAAAGACGTCCAGCATTTCGTCGGAGATCTCGTCGGCCATCGCGGTCCACTCCCCGCGTTTCGAGAGTTCCGTCAGACGCCGGGCGACGTCGCCCCAGCCATGGAGTTCGAGCACCCCCGCGTACGCCGGCGTCGAGGCGTAGAAGGCGATCTGCTGGCGAACGGGGCCCCTGGCCGCCTCGATTTCTTCGCGCGTGTTGCCGGCAACGACGAATATACTCGACGCCAGTTCGATGTCGCCGCGGGCGCGACCGCCTCTGGCCAGCCCCTTCTCGATGTTCGGCAGCGTCACCGCCTCCAGATACGCGATGGAATGCAACGGGTGGACATGGAATCCGTCGCACAGCTCGCCCGCAAGGCGGCACATGTATTCGTTCACACCGGCGATGTAGATGCGCGGGTAGGGCACCGACAGCGGCCCGGGATTGAAGAACGGCGTCATCAGCGTGAAGGTGTAGAACTGGCCCTGGAAGTTCGGCCGGGTCCCGTGCTGCCAGCAGTCCCAGGCCGCACGGATCATCAGCAGCATCTCCCGCAGCTTCGGACCCGGCTGCTCCCACTTGACGCCGAAGCGGCGCTCGTTGTGGCCCTTGACCTGCGTACCGAGGCCGAGGACGAAGCGGCCGTTCGACAGCGCCTGCAGGTCCCATGCGATCTGCGCCAGCACCATCGGGCTGCGCGGGAATGCCACCGCGATGGCGGTACCGAGTTCGATCCGTTGCGTATGCTCGGCCGCGAGCACGAGCGGAAAGAAAGGGTCGTGCGCCGTCTCGGCCGTCCACAAACCATCGAATCCAACGGCCTCGGCGGCCTGCGCCGCGGTGGCAGCGTCCCTGAGCGTTCCCGGCATCAATCCCGTATCGATCTTCATCGCACCCTCGCCCGAACCGGAGTGTAGGCGCAGACGCTATCCGAAAGGCACCGCGGACACCACCAACCCCACGGCGAAAACGGCAGGCAGCTCTTGTTCAGCCTGCCCCCGCCTCCCCAAGCCCCCGGGCCCTCAAGCCCTCGCGCCCTCGCGCCCTCCAAGCGCCGTGGGCGCGTCGTAAGATCGGACGGCAAGTGCGGGCGTATTTCATTGCTCGGGCCGCCCCCCCGCGCTATGAACAGGGCGTGGCGCCGATGACCGATCCGCAGCGGTGGGACAACGACCCGGGACGCCGGGCGAACGCTTCGCACACCCCGGTGCGCCCGGCGCGGCAGGGCAACGGGTACAATTTCCAGAACATGGTCGGTGCCAGCTTACGCCACGCCCGCCGCGTCATTGTGCTCGTCGTCGGACTCACGGTGCTCGCTCTGGGCACGGCGCTGATCGTGCTTCCAGGCCCGGCGTTTGTCGTGATTCCGGTCGGGCTTGCCATTCTCGCCACCGAGTTCGAGTGGGCACGACGGTGGCTGCACCACATCAAGGCCGGGGCGCGGACGCTGGTCGATCGCAACCGGCACCCGCTGCGCAACTGGCGCCGCTGGTTCCGCGTCTCGCGGTAATCCTCCGCACGCGGGCTCTCCTGCGCGTCGCGCACATGGGCTGGTTCGGCACCGCATCTGCTGGCGCCGCCGAGGCGACCTCTCCTCCGTACTCGTACTCGTTCACGTACTCGTACTCGTTCACGTACTCGTACACGGCCACTTACTCGTGAACCTCCAACCGCTCGCGGTCCAACTTCATCGCTGCGTGCCCTCAGTCCGTGTACGAGTACGTGTACCGCTTCGCTGAGTACGTGTACGGAGTGGGAGCCGAACTACGATTCACAACGCGCGCGGAGCGCACGTTCCACCTTGGATTCAACGCGCGCGGAGCGCACGTTCCACCTTGGGGACGGTCATTGCAGGGGCACGGCGTCGATGCAGCGCTTGAACTCGCGATGCCAGTTGACGACCGTGCCTGCCTGTTTCAAGTAGGAATCGAGTCCCATCAGGGCGCGCACCAGGAAGACCCGGTGGCCCGGAGCCTTGAACACGCGGTTTTCGAAACCGATGGCGGCCACCTCCATGCCCTTCTCCACCGAGTTATATTTGCGCGGGTCGTAAGAACGGTCGCGCAATACCGGCTCGAAGATCACGTTCATGATCTTCACCAGGGGCTTGGGATCGTCGCCGGCATCCATGAATCCGAGCGCCACGAAACTCTCGGCCATCGCCGCCTCGTCGCGACCGATGGTCGCATGGGCCAGACGGTGATACGCCCGGCGGATCGGTTCCGGGAAGACGCGGATCGATCCGAAGTCCAGAATCGCCAGCTTCGGATGGTAGGTCACGAGATAATTGCCCGGGTGCGGATCGGTGTGCAGAACCCCGAACTCGAAGACCTGCCGCCACACCACCCTGAAGTACTTGAGAGCCACCCAATCCTTCGTCGCCTGCTCGACGCCCGGAGCGAGAATGTCCTTGAGCGGATACCCCTCGACCAGGCCCATGGTGAGCACGCGTCGCGAGGACAGCGAAGGATAGACCGCGGGAATGACGACCTCGTCGTCGGCGGCGAACATCTTCTGAAAGCGCTGGATGTTGCGCGCCTCGTTGACGTAATCGAGTTCTTCGTGCAGGCGCTCCTCGAGTTCTCGGGCGACGTCGGACTGGTCGATCTTCTGGCGCATGACGTCGCGTCCGATCATCGTGAACGTGTGCAGCAGGGCCTTCATGTTCTGGAGATCCTGCCGCACCGTCTCCTCGACCCCCGGGTACTGCACCTTCACGACCACGGTCGAACCGTCCTTCAGCCGTGCCCTGTGCACCTGGCCGAGCGACGCCGCCGCGAACGCCTCTTCCTCGAATTCCGCAAACAGCCGTTCGGGCGGCGAACCGAGCTCGCGCACGATTTGTTTACGGATCAGCGGGTAATCCATCGGCGGCACCGACGACTGCACCACGGACAATACGCTCAGGGCTTCCGCGGGCAGGATGTCGTCGCGCATCGACAGCATCTGCACAAGCTTCATGAACGCGCCGCGCAACTCCTTCGAGCGTTCGACGATCTTGATCGCACTCTTGATGTGGGTGTCGAGCAGCGCCTGCTGGCGCTGGTCGCTCGACCGGAACGGCCACCGCACCGCCTGCCACACGTAACTCGACCCCACCGAGGTGGCGAGGCCGCCAACGGAAAGCACGCGTTTGGCTCGCCCCTGCGTAATGCGCGTGCGGGGCCTGGCAGCGTCCGAGGTCTTCGGCATGCGGACCGATTCTAGCGACAATCGCAGCTTTCGGAAGCCGCCGGCCCAAATCAGCGCCCGGTACTCTTCGCCGCGCGAGCCCTGGCTCGCTTGCCTCTGGCCCGCGACCCGCCGCTTCGCGCTCTCGGCTCGAGTTTCGGGCCTGCGGGCTTGCGGCTTCGGACCTTCGACTTCGGACCGGGAGCCGCGGACTTCGGACCGGCAGCCTTCGACCTGACGGCTTGAACCCGCGCTCCGCGCTGTTCCGCCGCGCCGCTCTCCCGGGCGCGGCGCGCCGCCACCCAGCCGGCGCGATGCACCTGCTCGCGGCTGTTGAACACCAGCGCTCCCGCCGGGACGTCACGCCGCACGGTGGTCGCCGTGGCAATGTAGACGTCGTCGCCGATCGTCACCGGTGCAACCAGTTGCGAATCGCTACCCACCTGGACCCGATCGCCGACGACCGTCTGGTGTTTGCGAAAGCCGTCGTAGTTGCACGTGATCGTCCCGGCGCCGACATTGACGTCACGCCCCACGCGCACGTCGCCGAGGTAAGCAAGGTGGTTGGCCTTGGTTCCGGGACCGAGCACGGCGTTCTTCGTTTCGACGAAGTCGCCGATGTGAACCCCGACGCCGAGGTGGGTTCCCGGCCGCAGATGCGCAAACGGCCCGACGGCAACGTTATCCTCGACTCGCACCTCGGTCATGACGACGCCGAACTTGACGTGCACGTCGTTGCCGAGGGTGGCGTCGACGAGAAACGCGCTGCCGTCGAGGCGGCAGTTCTCGCCGATCGCAGTCGCTCCTCGTAAGGTCACGTTCGGTCCGATCACCGTGTCGCGTCCAATGCGCACTTCGGGCCCGATGTAGGCCGTGGCTGGATCTTCGATAGTCACCCCGGCATCCATCCACCGGCTGGTAATTCGCGCCCGCAGTTCGCCTTCGCGCGCCGCCAGATCGCCGCGCGAGCTGATCTGAATGCCCTCGTCGCCCAGCGCCGCCGCACTGGCGATCGTTAGACCCTGGGCCCGGGCGAGGGCCACTATGTCGGTGAGGTACAGCTCGGCCTGGGCGTTGGTCGGTTCGAGGCCGGCCAGGGCATCGAACAGGAAGGACGAGGCGGCGCAGTACACACCGACATTGATTTCGCGGATTGCCCGCTCCGCGGGGGTCGCATCGCGCTCTTCGACAATCCTGACGACAGCTCCGTGTTCGTCGCGCACGACGCGGCCGAAGCCATGCGGATCGTCGACCGTAGCGGTGAGCAGCGACACCGGCGCGTTGGCGGCGCGGTGCGCGGCAACCAGATCTCGCAGACTCTCCGGCCGGAGAAAGGGCAGATCGCCGTTGACCAGCAACAGGTCGCCGTCGAAGTCGCCGAGCACACTCCGCGCCGCCACGGTGGCGTCGCCGGTGCCGCGTTGCTCGGCCTGCACCGCGAAGCGTACCCCGTAGGACAGACAGGCGGCGCGCACCGCTTCGGCCTGGTACCCGACGACGACCACAATCGGATCCACACCGATGCCGCGCAGCGCCGACAGCGGGTAAGCGATCAACGGCCGGCCGCCGAGATGGTGCAACACCTTGGCAATCCCGGACTTCATCCGCGTGCCGAGTCCAGCGGCAAGAACGATGGCTCCGGTCATCTGAAGGGTGATTAGAACGTCAGCGCGGGCTGACGCCCGCAACCCATTGCGGATTGCGGAATGCGGATTGCGGAACTCATGAATTCGTCGTTCGCAATCCGAAATCCGCATTCCGAAATTCTTCGCACCATGCGATCAAACACGGAACTCGTAAACCAGGGGGCTAAGGGTACATGGAATCGGGATCGCGCCGAGCCAACAAACTGACTCCGAACGGCCAACGACGCTTTCCCGGGTGAGCCTTACTGAGGCTCCTCCCCCGCCTCTCCATCCATCTCGACTATATCCTCCGCCTCTCCACGCACGTCCTCGTCGGGGTCCTTCAGGGCACTATGAATGAGCGGCCACCTGGACTCGTCCTCGCTGTCCGCCACGATGCGCAGCGCCGCCGCCCGCACATCCGGATCGCTGTCGCCAAGCGCAATCGACAACGCATCCAGCGGCGGGTTGTCGGTAACGAACGTCAACTCTTCGAGGGCGGCCAGTCGCACTTCCGGGTCCTGGTCGGACAGCGCCTGAGTAAGAACCGGCACTGCCGAATCGCCTCCGTACGCGTCAAGCGACTCCAACGCCCGAATGCGCTCCTCCGGGTCCGGATCGCTCAGGGCTTTGGCGCGCATCACGTCGAACGTCTCGTCCGGCATCCTCGCCGGTTCATCGGCCGTCGACTCGTCCGCGCCGGCGGCCGCCCGCTTCGGCACGCGCTGGCGGTCCCCAACGGCACGTCCCTCACCGGCACCGCCAACGACGCGGCGATCCCGCGTCTCCGGTTCGCCGCCCATGGAACGGGAAGAACTTCCCGGATCGCGGCGCTCGGCACGTCGCTCTGAGGAACGCGGCTTGGCCATGGGCATGCCTGCGGGCGGAACCCCGCGCGCCGCAATCGCCTCACGCCCGGGGGCGTCCTCGTCGACATCCCCGCTCCACGTGAACCAGAGCAAGCCGAGCCCCGCTACAGCAATGACCGCTAACACCAGCGGGCCGGCTCCAAACCGCTTGTTCATAAGTCGCCTCTCGTTCGCGACGCCGCGACCCGGGGGAGGAGGTTGCAAGAACCCGGCGGCGGAATCGCTCGTATTACCCTCTGAACACTACCTTGCGCCGGAGACGCGGCGCAACCTCTCGGTGGGCAGACCGCCGCCGTCGCCTCCGGCGCGGCCACGTAGCGCTTGACAAGTTTTCCCTGCGGGGCGCACAATCGCAGCCGTCTGGCAACTCGTTGACGGACGGGGACGTTTCCCAACCAGGCAAGGTGACCTTTTTTTTGAGTCAACGCAGTAGGCATAGGTCATGCGATTTGATAAGGGACTTTATCCCAGAGTAGACGAGATACCCTGACGACCGGAACATGCGGGATCTGTACTTGGAAACGGCGGGCCCCTGGCGGCGGTCGCGTCGTCCACGGCAGGGGGGCTCTTCGACACGGAGGAGGTGCCGAATGAGAAACACCGGATTCTGCTTCTTGGTAGTGACGACGCTGGCCGCGGTGGGTTACACCCCGGCTAACGCGGCCCTGTTCGGGACCGTACCGAACGGCGGCGACACCACGCTGGTGGTCATCAACACCAGCACCGGAGCCGCCACGGCCGTCGGCCCGATCGGCGCCGTGGACGTGCAGGGCCTCGCCGGCCGCCCCGGTGACGGCAAGCTCTTCGGCGGCACCAATAACGCCAACAGTGCCAGCGCCGGCGAGGTGCTCACCATTTCGCCCGCCATCAACAGCTCCGGTACCGTGCTCGGGCCCGCCGACGGCGGGCCCGTCGGCGGCGTCGCACTGTCGCCGACAACGTCGGTCATGTACGCGACGTGCAGCCGCTTTACTACGGGACCGAAAAAGCCGGACTGCCTGTGTACCGTCAACCAGCTCACCGGCGAGTTGACTCCGGTCAACGAGTTCAACCACCTCGACCCCGGCTGGACCATCGCCAACTTCAACGGCCTGGCCGCCAGTCCGGGAGGAGTTCTTTACGCCTCGACGACCAAGACCGGCAATCCGGGTTCCAGCGAGCCGCGTCTGTACACGGTGAACACGACAACGGGCATCTCCTCCGTGGTCGGCCAGATCCGCGACGGCTCGAACGTACAGCTCAACGCCGGCGTGGTCGGCCTCGAGTTCGTCGGCGGCGTCCTGTACGGCTCGACCGACGACGCCCGCATCATCACGATCGATCCGGCCACCGGCGTCTACACGCTGGTCGGCTCGACTGGAGTTGGAAGCGTTCAGGGCCTCGCCGATCTCGGCGTCGTCACCCCGGCGCCCAGCGCCACACCAACGGGCCCGACGCCGACCGCGACCCCGGGGCCCTGCATTCCGGGCATGCCGGCAAACCCCTGCGTCCCAGGCGGCGGCTCGACCAAGACCGACTGCCAGCTCGAATGGGTGGTCAACCCGGTGCCGCTGCTGAAGAACGGCATGCCGGTACCCGACCTGAAAAACGGTGTACAGCGCAACCGAGCCTACTGCTACGACGGCGACCCGCGCTGCGATTTCGACGGCGTCAAAGACAACTCCAGTTGCACCTTCCGCATCGGACTGTGCATCAACAACACCGACGCCCGCTTCCCGGCGTGCACCCCTCTCGACCTGTCGTCCATGGAAGTGAAGGGTCCCAACCCGCGATCGCTCAAGGATGCCGCCGACTCGGCGAACCTAGCCACGCTCGAGGGCATCGCCGACGGCGCACCGGGCGGCTTCGGGGTCAACGTGTTCCGTGGCCGGACCGTCCACATACCCGGCATCTCCAATCCGCTGCCGAACCGCTGCAGCGCCTCCTTCGATCTCGTGGTCCCCTGCAAGTCCAGCTCGCGGGGCCCGCGTAAGGCCAAGAAGACCTTCAAGCTCAAAGCCGCTTCGAGCGCGGGGCTCAAGGACTCGGATTCGCTCAAGCTCGAGTGCCGCCCCAGCACCTGCGGCAACAGCATCGTCGAGAGCGATCACGAAACCTGCGACGACGGCAACCGCACGAATGGGGACGGCTGCAACCAGGCGTGCATCATAGAGGTCGCCACGCCGACCCCGACGCCCGCCCCGCCGACGGCCACGCCGACGAATACCGTGCCGGTGGGAGCGACCAACACGCCGACCAGCACACCGACCCAAACGCCAACCGACACTCCGTCGGGACCCACCAATACTCCCACAGAAACCCCGACGATTACGGAGACACCGACCATTACGGCAACTCCGAGTGTGACGCCGACTCAGGGCGTAACGATAATTCCGCTCCGGATTTTCCCCGGCGGCGGTGCGCCGCTGATCTGTCAGGGCACCTGCTCGGGCGGGCCGACTCCGGGCAAGGTCTGCGGTAACAACGCCGACTGCGGCAGCGGCGGTA
>JAKLJW010000035.1:0-566 GCA_023150935.1 Candidatus Binatia bacterium
TGGCGGGCGTCCCTCGATACGCGCCTGAGATAACGGCGCTACTCGGGACGAACGGAAACATTCCGTCGTCTGTAAACATCCCCGTTCACCCCGACACGGATTCTCCTCCCCCTTTTCGAAACATCCCGATCCGTTCACCCCGAGTAGCCGCCCTCTCTTGGCGGCGTATCGAGGGGCGCACGCGCCTATCGAGGGATGAACCTGCGCCGCGGCACACGTTGGGCGGGGCTCACGACCGGGATCGCCGCTCTCGGTACGCACCCCAGTCTTGTTTCTTGGCGGCAAGGCGCAGGCGATCCCAATCGCCGTGCAGCAGCGACTCTTTCTTTGCTCGGTTCCACCCCTTGATGCGCAACTCGGCGGCAAGGGCTTCCTCTCGCGCTTGGAACTCGTCAGACCACACCAACTCGACCGGCCGCCGCGACGCCGTATACCCGCCAACCGCTCCAATCTCGTGCTCTGCTACGCGTCGCGCCAGGTCATCGGTGTGCCCGACGTAGAAGGATCCGTCGGAACACCGCAACATGTAAGCGTAGAACGACCTCATTGTGCTTCCTCCTGCGGCC
>JAKLJW010000035.1:666-7623 GCA_023150935.1 Candidatus Binatia bacterium
CCTCGATACGGGCCCTGAACCCTTCGATACGCCGATTGAGAAGACATCGGCTACTCAGGACGATCGGGTCATCGAGACGGGCCCTACTCGGGGCGAACGGTGAAGGGGCATCCGTCGTGCGCGCCCTGAAGAGATGGGCCCTACTCGGGGCGAACGGTGCTTGCGTGTCACGCTCGATCCTCCCCGTTCGTCCCGAGTAGCGCGGTTTGTTCACGCGCGTATCGAGGGACGACCCGCCATCCCCGTGCCCCTCGATACGGGCCCTGAACCCTTCGATACGCCGATTGAGAAGACATCGGCTACTCAGGACGATCGGGTCATCGAGATGGGCCCTACTCGGGGCGAACGGGAATGTTTACGCAATTCACGGACGTGCGAAGTCATGCCGATGAGCGGGTGTCACGCCAACTCGAACTGGACCCTCAACATTTCGACGTCGAGGGCGACGGTGTCGGACGTGTCATCGACCGACAGGATATCGTAGCCGTCGACGTTCAGGAGGCGGCGCATCGCGGCGACGATCCCGTGAACACGCACCGCTGGCAGGCCCAGTCGTTGCACCAAGGCAGCGCGCGTCAGCTTGCCGCCGCGATCGTCTAGCGCGGCCAGCAACTCGCGAATCGTGTCGTCGGGTACCGCGGCTCGGCTGGCCGCGGCGCGCTGACTCATGAACACCTCCGAGCCGAACAGCGCGTCGATCCATCCCGGACCGCCGTGCTTTGTCGGCGGCGGTTCGAACAGCTTGCCCTGACCTGCGTCTGTCGTGCGCTTCCGTGGCGGCTGACGTTTCGCGGGTGGTGCCGGCACGACGACGTCGTCCGTCCACCACGCCGGGTAGCGCAGGGGGATCGGGTTCCAGCCGTCGATACTCACGCTGGCCGGGGCCAGCACTGCCAACGGCACGACCACCTCCTGCGGCGAGGCGCCGCCGTGGTAGCCGTTCTTCTTCGCGCCGTAGCGAACCCGTTCGCTCCACGGTGCGATGACGCGTGGGCCCTTGGCACGGTCGACCCGCGGGCCAGCGACCACGACCTCGTCGTCCTGTCTGGTACCGTCGTCGACGCGCCAGCGTTGGCCCTGGTCGGCCTTGCGCAGCTCGCCGCCAACCTCGTGCACGTGTCCGTGGTCGCTCGCCAGCACAATGGCCCGCCCGGCAGCCTGCGCCTCGTAGAGCAGGGCGTGCAGGAGGTGAATGGCATCGGCCGTCCAGCGAATGCGCAACTGCTCCGATTTCGCGAGGTGATCGTCGACGGCGTTGAGCACGACACCGACGACTCGACGATCCGTCGAGGCGATCTCTCCGCGAACGTCCGGGCTCAAGTCCGAACCGCCAGCATCCGTAAGCTCCGCCTTGTGGAACAGCACGGGCGGATGGTGGACCTTGGACACCTCCAGAAGCCGGCGGTGCTCGGCGAGGCCCCGTTTCTCGACGGTGTCGCCACCGGACGTCAGATTGCCGCACAGGAGGCTCGTCCGGCACACCTCGGTCACCGTCGGGAAGGCAGCGATCACCACGGGACTGGCGAGCGAGCGGTCGCTCCACGCCTCGTCCTGCGCGGTCGGAGCCAGGGGGGTCCACCCGAGCCGCGTCAGATCGTCGGCAAGCTCGCGAAAGACGGCACAGCTCATGCCGTCGACGACGAGGAGCAGGACCGGGGTCGTCCGCGCCAGCGGGACCAGCACCCGGTCGAGCACGCGTTCGATGAGAATCGCGGGACCCGGCGTCGAGCCGGCAGCACTCCACGAGGCAAACAGCTCGCCGAAGCACCGGCTCTGCTGCTCGCGCCGTTCCGTAACGGCCGCCAACAGGCGATCGTACGCGGCACCCAGCGCCGCGACCGAATCGCCACCACGCAACGCGCCGCGGGCCCAGTCGACGAACGCGCCCTCGCGAGCATAGGCGATGGCCGCATCGACCAGCGAGTCCGGCGCCTCGCCCGCCCCTGCAGCCACCAACAGCCAGCGCGCCAGGCGAAGCGACATGTCGACCTGTCGCACCCGGTCGGATTGCCGCGGCGCCTGCTGATGCTCCCGAACGTCACTGGCCAGGGCGCACAAGTCGGCCAATGCGCTGCTTCCCGGCGCGGCGATGCCCGGCGACAGGCAGCGGCCGTAACGTTCGAGGCGCGCCGCGAAGCCGGACAGCAGCACGTCACTGAGATGTGCGAACGGTCGGGCCTGGACGTCGTCGAGAACGGCGTCGGCACGCTGGAGCCAGGGGCTCGCCGCGTGCGGCCCCTGCTGCTGGAGGAGCTTGCCGACGATGCGTTTCGCTTCGTCGGCCCACCGGCGGCCGACCTCGGGTGCGATAGTCTGACCGTTTGCGTAGCGGTCGAGCCGCACACTGGCGCGTGCCAGCTCCACCTCATGGGCCGCGGCGGGATGATGCACAACGCCGCAGACGAGCCCAACGGGAAGCGCCTCGGCGCCGAAGCCCGCATCGCAGCAATCGAGCACCGCCACCCCGACCGCGCCGGCAGTTTGCTCGACCCAACCGCGCAGTCCGGTACGGAGCCCCGGCTGCGCTGCCACGTACCGCGCGACGTTTCCCGGAACCATGCTCCATTCCAGCAGCGCGGTTGCGTCGGGCTGACCGGTCTCGAGTCCAAGATGGCGAGACAGCACCGTGCGCCAGGCCGTCACCCGGTCGAGAATACCGCTCGCCACGGGTGGGTAGCCGCCCGGGGGTGCGGCGGCCAACAAAGCCTCGGCCATCCAACGCTCCTGGGCGAGTCGTGGATCCATATCGCGCGCGGCGAAGAGCCCGAAGACGAGGACCCATCCATCGGCGTTGAAGAGTCGGCGACGGGCGAGACGCGCCAGCACGTCCTCGCCGAGCTCGGGCTCGGAAAGGGGCGTAAGGAAGATCAGCGGAGGCGCGCCGTTTCTGCGTCGGCTCAACCGCTCCCGAACGGCGAGGGCGGACGGACACGTCGCAACTTCCCACTCCACCCCCTTCGCGTGCAGGGTCGGCGCCCCGCTCCACGCATCCTGGGAGCGGATACCGATGACGCGGGCACCCGTGCCCTTCCGGAGGATTTCCTCCACCAGCGGACGGAGGGATGCCGCCGTGAGCGCCGTCACTTCGGCTTGCCCTCCTTGAACACCTCCCAGGTGACGGTCAGCCGGGCGTCCGGGTCGGCTTCGAGAAGCCGTTCGATCTTCCCGAGCAGTTGCCGGCCGGCATCGCTCGGAAGGGCCTGTCGTACGCCGTGTTCGATCACGATCCGTCCGGGCTTCGGCGGGGGGGGCGGCGGCTTGGAGGTGAGACGATGCCGAATCTCGGCGACGGCGGCGCCTTCCGCTTTCTTGAGCGCCGGCCCAAGAGCGATGGCATGCTCGTCGCGGCGCAGCGCATCGACGACCTGCGCGTGGATGCGCCGCGTCGCGTCGTCATCCCCCGCCTGCCGCACCGTATCGAAGATCTGCCAGTTGACCGACTCGAGGGCGTTACAGACCTGCTCCGCCTTCTTGAAGGTGCTGCCCATGGCCTCGGCCGACGTGGCGATCTCGGCGGTGGCGATGGCGGCGACGACACCGTCGGGCCGGGCGTGGGCGACGGCCTCGACGAACGCCACGGTCATCTCGGCGGTGCGCAGCCGATCGGCACTCGCCTCGACACCGTGGGCGGGGAGGGTTTCACGCAACATTCGGCGGAGGCGTTCGCAGGCGGCTCGGCCCTTTGTGACCTCGTCCTTCGCGTCCTGGGCAAACTTGCTGACGTTGTTGGCGTTGAGCAGTTCCGGCGGGGCCAGCCCGAGGATGCGGCTGGCGCGGTCGCGGGCGCGCTCCCACAGATCCGGGTCGGGCAACTTCTCGGGTCGCAGCTCGAGATCATCGGGAAGCGATTCGAGTGTGCCGTGCGCCGGCCCACCGTGGCGAAAGAACGCGTACTTCTCCTGATCGGCGAAGACGAGGACGACGAGATTGCCGACCTCGCCGGGCAGCCCGCGCGGCTCGGGATCGTCCATCCATGCCCGCAGCTTGGCGACGGTGAGCGACCCGCCGTCCTGGGCATGCTTCTGCGCGAAGTGCTTCCGCCAGTACTGTCCGGCGACGAGGTGCGTTTCGCTCATGTCCCCGAGCTTCAGGGGGCAGGCGATCTGCCGCACCACCTGGCGCACCGGTTTTTCGACGACGACCCGGCCTTCGGGATCCTGCACGGCGCGTTGCACCTCGGCGTACACCTTCTTGAGCACGGGCAGGCGCACGTCGGTTTCGAACCAGGGATGCGCCGGGAATTGGTGCGAGAGCGCCTGATCGAGCAGATGGTGGAAGGCTTCTCGAAGGTTGGCGCCGATCGGTGGTTGGGGCTGGAACGTCGGGTCGAGGGATTGCGTGTGTTCGCCGGGCTCGTGGCCTTCGTCGATGGAGCCGGGGAAGGGTTTCGCGGAGCCGTAGGCGCCTTCGAGAAACGTGACGAGACGCTGCCGAAGCTGGCTGCGCTGGTTGTCGAGGAGCGCGCGAGCCGCCGTGCGATCCACGGCCGAGAGGTGCGATGCATAGTCGGTGAACCGCTCGCCGGCGAGGATGTGATCGAGGATGACGAGCTTGCCGAGGTCGCGCAGCGCGTCCTTGCTCAGGAACGATGGGATCCAGAGCAGCGTGTTGGTGGCGCCGTTGGACTGGCGGAACTGCTGGAGGCGGGCGATGTCGTCATGCGGGGTGCGATTGGCCTCGTCGAACGGGAAATCGATCACCACCTTCCAGTCCTGGCCCCGGGCGCGCAACGACTCATCGGGCAGCTCGCGAACGTTGGCGTAAAGGAGCTCGACCTGCCGGCGCGTGCCACGCCACGCGATCTCGTGGGCGAGCCACATCTCGTCGCCGTCCTCGATGCCCAGCTCGCGGAAGAGGATCTCCTTGATCTTGCGGCGGCGGTTGCCGGTGTTGTCCTCGTTCTTGGCCTTTTCGAGGACGGTTTCGGTGTCGACCGCGCTGAGTTGGACCGAGATGGTCGGGTTGGTGGGCTCGTCGCCAATCTTGATCTCACCGACCTGTGCCGCCCACTGGCGGCAGCGGGTCAGGGCCATCTGCCCTTCGCGACCCGGGATGGGCGAGCGGATCGTCCCGTGGTTGAGCGCGGCAAGGCGCGCGGCCGTGAGGCCTTTGAGGGCTTCGACTTCCGGGACGAGCGCGCCGAGGAGCAGGGTCTTGATGAGGCGATCGTCGGCGCGGAACGCCAGGTGCTGTGGGCCGGCGTCGGGTCCCATGTCGGCCTCGGCCTTGCGCAGCCCGTGTTGCGTTTCGAGGAGCGGCAGCAGCTTCTGACGATACAGGCGCTTGGCGTTCTCGAAGTGCTGGCGCATCACCTCGCTGACGGCTTCATCGCCCTGGGAAATGACATCGAAGAGGTCGCCCACCGGCACGACGTCACCGAGTTTCAAACGGTGGCGCTGGTCGACGAGGAGCTGGACCATCACCTTGAGAGCGGTGCGCTCGCGCTGCAGCACCGAGGAGACGGCGACGAGCGTCTGCATCAAGGCGGGACTGAACGGGTACACCTGCCGGAACGTTTGTGGGTCCGCGGTGCTCGTGAGGAGCGTGCTCATCACCTCGTCGCGGACCTTCTTCGTCTCGTCGAAGGCCCGGTCGAGTTGCTGGCGGGCCGCTGGTGACTTGGGCTTGAGGACGCGGCGTTCGGCGATGGCGGGAAGGTTACGGTCTTCGAGCGTGATCGTGTGGAACCGCGCCTCCCACCATTTCAGCACGTCGGCGAAGGCGAGCTGCTCCGCGCCGGTGAGGTGGTCGCCGACCAGCTCGCGGAGGTCGCGCTGCCGGGCCACGAAGCTGACGATCGGGATCGGTCGATCCGATTTCTGGGCCTCGACCAGCATGGCGAGTTTCTGGCCCTCGCGGTTGACGAACGTGACGTCAGCGGCGTTGCTGGCGAGCCAGAGGATGAGCTCGTCGAGGAAGAGGATGAGGGCGTCGTAGCCGAGTGCCTGCGCGTGCCGGCTGATGACAGAGAGCCCGTCATCGAGGCGAACGTATTCCTCCCGACCGTCGCGGACGACGTTGCGATACGAGGCGAAGAAGCTGTTCACCAGGTCGCTGATGAGCTTGCCGCGTTCGTCGCTGCCGGGATTGGCGCACAGGGCCTGCTCGAAGCGCTCGGCGTCCCAGGCGACTTCGAGTTGACCCCACCCGCCGGGCTCCGCTTCCTTCGACTGGTTCAGGCGCTGGAAGAACGGGTCATCGCCCATCTGCTCACGCAGCCGGCGAGCATCGGCAAGGAGCCCTTCAGCCACGTAGACCGCTGGCACCGGCGCCTTCGGGTGCAACTGGTGCAGGTGCTCGACGTACTGGCCGAGGATGGCCGACTCCATGCTGCGGGCGCCGATGAGGTGATAGGGCACGAGCAGGAACTTCTTGCCGTCGGTCCAGTCGTTGTGTTTGCGGACGACGCCGGCCAGTTCGGGAATCGAGCGCGCCGCGGGGTTCCCTTGCAGGAGCAGGTGCAGCACGGCCATGAAGTGGCTCTTGCCGCTGCCGAAGCTGCCGTGCAGGTAGGCCGCCTTGCTCGCACGGGAGTCGAAGGCGCTGCGGATGAACCCGAGGGCGTTGTCGAAGCACTGTGCGAGTTGGGGGGTGACGACGTACGTTCCAAGCGTATCGTCGGGACGTGTGACACCCTCGGTAAGCTTGAGGACGAAGTCCCCGCTGTGCACCCGTTCGGGGATGTCGATGAGGTCGGCGATCAGTGTCATGGCTTGGCGGGTCAGCGTCATAGATAGGTGAGTGGTTGGGTCAGCGGCTGGGCATGTTGGCACAGGCGGTCAGTACGGGCAAAGCGGCGCCGCGTCCCTGCGCAGCCCTGCCCCTCGATACACCGGCCCAGAAAGACGGATTCTCGTCCTCTTTTCGAAACATCCTGATCCGTTCACCCCGACACGGATTCTCCTCCCCCTTTTCGAAACATCCCGATCCGTTCACCCCGACACGGATTCTCGTCCT
>JAKLJW010000035.1:7746-59156 GCA_023150935.1 Candidatus Binatia bacterium
AGACCGTCCCCGCCCTGGGAGCGCGGGCGTCCCGCCCGCAGACGGCGAGTTTGTGAAACAATCTCCCGGCAAGGCGCCGATCCCGTTCACCCCGACACGGATTCTCGTCCCCCTTTTCGAAACATCCCGATCCGTTCACCCCGAGTAGCCGCCCTCTCCTGGCGGCGTATCGAGGGGCGCACCGCGGATGGCGGGCGTCCCTCGATACGCGCCTGAGATAACGGCGCTACTCGGGACGAACGGGGAGGATGGAACGTGACACGCGATCACCGTTCGCCCCGAGTAGGGCCCATCTCGATGACCCGATCGCCCTGAGTAGCCGATGTCTTCTCAATCGGCGTATCGAAGGGTTCAGGGCCCGTATCGAGGGGTGCCCGCCTGGCACAGGCGGTTGTCCTCTGGGAGCGCGGGCTTCTCACGCGCGTACCGAGGCGCGGTGAAGGTTACGAAGCCACGGTTCGGGGATGGTCGCCCATTGGCCGGGCGTGATGATCGGGATTGGCTTCCCGTCCAGCACCGGCATGGCGTGCGGCTCACCGGAAGGAACGAGGAGCCACAGGCCCGGTACGCCACCGGTGCGGCCAAGGCTTTCTTTCAGTCGTTCGACGAGGTCGAGGCGACCGTAGCGCACCAGCAGGCCCGGGTAGACGAGCAACAGAGGGCGCTCGGCTTTACGGAGTCGAGCCTCGATGGCCGGCAGGCAACGGCCGACGAGCCGCAGCAAGTTCTCCCAGTCGCGGCTGTCGCGAGCCGCCGCATCCGCCCGCAAGACCGTGCTCCAATCCACGTGCAGTTGTGCCGCCTGGGCGTGCATCTCGTCGATCAGGAGCGTCTCCAGGCTCGTGCGCTCCACGGGGAAATGCGTCGACAAGACGTCGTCGGCGAGCTGCAGATCGCGAGGACGCACAGTCAGCACCAGGAAATCCCCGTGTTTGACGGCGTGCTGGAGACGTTCCTCGAACTGCCGTGCATCGGCGACCTCGGCCGAAAACGGGACGATCCCCTCCGGCGATGTCGAGTAGCGTGTCAGGGAAGACGTACCGGAAGTGGTCGCGAGAAACGGGCCAACCTTGCTTCGGTAGGCATTCCTCTCCGCCGACCACTCGAAGTCCCAGCCGGCTTCGCGGACGAGCTCGTCCAACCGGGGACGGTCCGGCAAATCCGAAGCCGCCGGGTAGCGGCCGCGGATCCGCTCGCGGATCTGTTCGACGGTCACTTCACTGGTCCCGAGCAAGGCGCCGTATGCCAGTCGTAACGCCCGCTGTGGATCCATGCCGCGCGGGTACAGCTCGAGGCGGCTGGAAACGGCGGCGGTCGACGACGCAACCGCCGCGAGTTGCACCAGGCGGGAGTCGGACAGCACGGTGCCGGCGGCCGTTGGCACCGCCCGCAGGGTCTCCAGTACGCGAGCCGGCGCGGCGATGGGATCGCTAACCGCCATCTCGTCCGCAACGGCTCCCAGGCGCTGGGCGTAGTCAGCCATCTCCTGACTGGCGGCAACGAACACGCGATTCACGGCGCGCCGAACGGCGACGCGCGGCTCCTGCGCATCGCGTTCGACCTCGACGGCCGCCCGCGTGACAGCCAGTGCTTGCCGTGTCCGCAGCGGATCGACACGGGCCGACCCGCGGGTCGCCAGGAGGGCGGCGGCAAGCTCTTCGGCGGCCATCACGCCGCCGTTGGACTCGACCAGCGCGGCGATATCCGTGCGCAGGCGGGTGAACGCCCGGTTCCGGCTCCAGCGTTCCCGGGCGCGGACAAGGAGCTGGCTCACGCGGCCACGAGTGAGCTTCAACTGGCTGGCGACGTCATTCTGATTCGGCCACGGCGATAGGAAACCCTCGGCGGGTTCGTCGAGTCCCAGCAACAGGCGGATCGCTCGCGCTTCCGAGGATGGCTCTCCCGCCTTCGCCGGAAGCAATTGCTGGGCGAGCACGTCGACGCTCGGGGCCTCAACCTCATCGGCATCTGGGTCCTTTTCCACGGGCTTCATCCGGCCCGTGGCGAGCTCGGGGAATCGAGTGCTGAGGTTGGCGAAGACCGTCCCGAGCTCGCGGCGCGTCTTGTTGCCGATACCGCGCATTCGGTAGAGGTCGACGACCGGGACCGCCAATAGATCGGCCACGGTGACGATGTTCATGCGGTCGAGGGCGTTCAGGGCGCGGGTGCTGAGGGAGAGCAGCGCCACCTGGGTCTCGGGCCGGGCCGGCGCGAGGGCGGCCTCCAATTCGGCGGCCCGGTCCGTTTCGGTGACATGGGGCTGGCGCTCGCCGACGGCGAAGACGCGGCGCCACGCCTTGAGCATCTCCTCGCAGTTGTCGAAGCGCTCACGGGGGTCCCGTCGCAGGGCGGTGCGGAAGAACTCCGTCATGGGCTCACGGAGATCGGGGTCGAACAGCGCGGTGTCGAGCGTAGCTTCGCAGTCCAGCAGTGCCGGGTCGCTCTGGCCGTCGCCCCACTTCGGGAGTGTGCCGGTCGCCATCTCGTACAGGGTCATCGCTGCGGCGAACCGCTCTGCCGCAAGGTCCCAGCGCGGCGGCTTTCGCAACGAGAGGAAGGGGTCGAGATAGGGGCGTGTGCCGGCACGGATATTTTCCGCCGGCGCTCGCGACAGGGAGAAGTCGAACAGGACGAGATGGAGCTTGTCGCCCCGGCCCACCGGCGTCACGCCGATATTGTCCGGCTTGATGTCCCGGTGCGGGATGCCTTGCTGTTCCAGCCAATCGACGGTTTGCAGGAGGTCCTCACCGAAGCGTTCCAGGTGTTCGAGGTGCAGACGACCTTCGCTGCGGAGCCGCTGCGCAAGGGTTTCGTCGCCGGCCTTCTCCATGAGGAACCCGAATCGCTCCCCGATCTGAAGGGTCTCGTGCAGCGCGACGATGTGCTGGTGCCGGAGCTTGTCGAGAATCTCGGCCTCGTCCTGGAGCCGTCTGTTGTGGTCGGGCTCGCTGGCAACCTTGAGGACGTACTCGTGCCCATCGCGTTCGACCAGCAGGGCGAGCGCGCACGACCCCTGGCCGAGGCGTCGCTTGACGACGAAGCCGCCTTCGAGGCGGTCGTTGGTCTTGGCCTCGCTGGGGTCGACGGCGCCGTCCTCGGCGGGAACGGTCAGTTCCTCCTCGACGGTTTCGAGCAGCCCGAGGAACCCATCGACCGAATCGAGGCGATTGGGGACCTCCGGGTGCGTGCTGTACTGAATGAGCCCCTCGAGGTTGCTCCCGGCACCGTCGAGAACGGATGAGATTCGGAGGCCCTTGCCCAGGCGCAGCTTCTCGCCCAACTCGACGAGGGAGGTGGCGGGTGGCTGTCCGGTGAAGAGGTGGTACGCAATGGCACCAAGCGAGAAGACGTCGGCCAACTCGCCCGCGGCGTCGGTGCCGGCGACGACTTCCGGGGCGAGGAAGACGAGTGCGGCGTCGTCGACCAGCTCGGACAGGTGTGCGGTGCCGGTCGTCGCCGGCATGGCCGAGGTGCTGCCGGCGGCACGGGTGGCGGTCTGCCAGTTGAAGACCTGGATCTTGGGCATCGCGGCGTCAGGATCGAGGACGAGGATGCTGTGCGGGCTGAGGGCGCGGTGGAAGAGCTTCCTCTCGTGGGCGTACCGGAGCGCGTCGCCGATCTGGCGCAGGAGGTCCATGCGCACGTCCACGCTCAGCGTCGCCCCCTTGTGCAGTAGGAAGTGCTGGAGGGAGATCGACTTCGAGTCGTGCTCGAAGACCAGGGCGGGGCCACGTTCGTGTTCCCGGTAATCGACGGCGCGGAGCACGCCGGGGTGGTGAATGCCTTCGAGGATCTGGAATTCACGCTGGGCGGCGCGGCGGAGGGTGTCGCGGGCCTCGATGCCGAGCCCGAGAGCCATCGGATAGATGCGAACGCGGCGGCGTACGGTGGACAGTGAGGCATGCCGGGCTTCCCAGTCCTGGTAGCCAGGGCCCTCGGCGAGGAGCGCGCCGAGGACGTAGTCGCCGACGCGACGGGACCGTTGGGAGGGGCGGATGCCGGCCTCGTCGACGGCACGGGTCAGAGCCCTGGCGCGGGGCTTGTCGATGCGGCGGTCGGCGGGGTCGTCCGGACCGCCGGGGGTCCACCGCATGAGTGCCGCGAGAATCCCGGGCCAGGCGGCCTGGTCGCCGGCGGCCTCACGGTCGCGGGCGTACACGTTGTGCTGGGCGGCCGGGTTGAGTTGGAGGCGCAGATCGGGCGCCGAGCAGAAGACGACAGGCTGGAGAAACGGGACGCGGATCTTCTGGCAAGCTTTCTGGCGGGTGAGCAGGGACTTGAGCTTCTTGGCCTTGCGGTCGGCGAGGATCAGCGGGTTGTCGTAGCTGTACTTCTTGCCCTCGGCGGTCCAGGTCCACGTGTGGGCGTCGCCCTCGAGCACACCGGGCCGGCTCTTGATCTCGACGAGGAAGAAGCCCTTCGGGGTGACGACGAGGAGGTCGACCTCGTAGATGTTGCCGTTGTCGGCAATGAACTCGAAGTTGGCCCAGGCGCGGTACGGGTCGGTGTCGGGGAGGCGTTCCCGAATGAAGTGCAGGGCGTCGCGTTCCCACGGGAACTCGGACTCGGTGATGGTCTGCCAGCGGCCGTCGGAAAGCATACGCGCTCGGGAGGCCGGCTCCAGGCCCACCCCCGGTGTGCGTTGTTGACAACAAAGGATGCGGGTCAGTCAAGGACACGTATCGAAGCGCGTCCCGCCGGCCGTCGCTGGGCGTGCCGTCACGAACCCCCGGCCATTTCCGCCAGCAAGGCTTCGATCCGCTGAAAGACGGTCTGAATCGTTTCTTCGTCGGGCAGGAAAGTAACGCGGAAATGATCGGTGTAATCGACGTTGAACGACGAACCGGGAACCACGAGGATATGCTTCTCCTCCAGCAGACGCATCGCAAACGCGTTGTCGTCGAAGTCGGGCAGGTCGTCCTTCTTGACGCGGATGAAAGCGTACAGCGCGCCGCGCGGGGGGGTGAGACTGAGGTAGCGCGAGCGCCCGACCGCGTCGATCAGCGCGCGCCGCTGGCGGCCCAGGCGGCCGGCCGGCGCGGTGAGATCAAAGATGCTCTGCACACCCCCGAGCGCCGTTTGCACCGCCCACTGCCCCGGCACGCTCGAACACAGCCGCAGTGACGCCAGCATTTCCAGGCAGCTCAGGTACTCGGCGGCGTGATCGCGCCGGCCGCTGAAAAACACCCAGCCGGTGCGAAAGCCGCAGGCCCGATACACCTTCGAGAGGCCGCCGAAGGTGGCGCACAGGGTGTGCTCGCACAACGTCGCGGCGGGAACGTGTTTGGCGCCGTCGTACAGGACGCGATCGTAGATCTCGTCGCTGAAGAGCGCGATCTTGCGCCGCTCGGCGAGGCGTACCAGCGCCTCGACCACCTCGCGCGGATATACCGCGCCGGTCGGATTGTTCGGGTTGACCAATACCAGCGCCTTGCAGCGCGGGGTCAGCAGATGCGCCACCGCTTCCGGATCGGGAATGAACTCGTTCTCCGGCCGGCACTGATAGTAGACCGGCTTGCCGCCGGCGATGACGACGGCGGCGGTCCACAGTGGGTAATCGGGCGCCGGCAGCAGCACCTCATCGCCCGGTTCGATTAGCGCCTCCATCGTCATCAGAATCAGTTCCGAGACGCCGTTGCCCATAAAGACATCGTCGGCCGTCACCCCGGCGATGCCGCGCGTCTGCGTGTCCATGACCACGGCTTCGCGCGCCGGGAAGATGCCCTTCTGATGGCAATAGCCTTCGGCCTGCGAGAGGTTTTCGAGCAGCGCGAGGCGTAGCGTTTCGGGCGGACGGAAACCGAACGCGGCCGGGTTGCCGATGTTTACCTTGATGACCTCGTAGCCTTTGCGTTCGAGCTCTTGTGCGCGCCGCGCCAGCGGCCCGCGGATTTCATAGCGGACATGCGCGAGGTGGCGCGCCGGCAACAGGTGCGGCATGGCGTCGGAGGAGGGCATCGTACTTCCGCGTTATGCGCCGCCGCGGCGGCTATCTCAAGCGCAGCACGCGCCGGCCAAGAACGCGCACGGCACCCCCAGGTTTCCGCCCGGGATCGTTCGTTCTCCCAAGACCCACGGCTCCGCTGGGAAACATGCTCGCCGCAGAGAGATATGGTCCCAAGGGGATTCGAACCCCTGCTACCGACGTGAGAGGCCGGCGTCCTAACCGCTAGACGATGGGACCGCGTAGATGACGGGGGAGTGCGGGGCCGCGCCCCGCACTCCTGCACCGTCGCTGGCTGAGGAGGTAGGACTCGAACCTACAATCGCCTGATCCAGAGTCAGGTGGCTTACCAATTAGCCGACTCCTCATCACCAGGGCTCCACGCAGACTACGGAGCGCCTCCCGCGAAGTCAAGGTGCGTTCCCGCGGAGCGCCCCTCGATACGGCCCCTGAACCCTTCGATACGCCGATTGAGAAGACATCGGCTACTCAGGGCGATCGGGTCATGGAGATGGGGCCTACTCGGGGCGAACGGGTGCATCGGTCCGAAGTCTCAACGGATGCACCGGTCCGAATCTCAAACGAGCGGGGCCACCACCCGTTCGCCCCGAGAAGCCGACCGGCGCGGCGCCGGTTTGTTGGGCCAATGAACCCGAATCCGTTCGGCCTGAGTAGCGCCCGTCTTTTCAGGGCGCGTATCGAAGGCCACCCCATTCGGAAGGCGCCCCGGTTCATTGGTAGTGCCGGCCCGTCTTTTTGGGCCGGTGTATCGAGGGGCGCCCGCCTGGCACAGGCAGTTGTTTCTTAGGAGCGCCTGTCTTCGTCGGGCGCGTATCGAGAGGCGTTTGGCCGGTTGAACCGCCGCCAAAAGCTGGTTATCCACGAACGCTCTATCCAACAGGAGACCCGTGTCCATGACCACCAAACCCACAACCGAGGTCACTACCACCGCACCCGGCACGGACTTCATCCGCCAGATCGTCAGCGCCGACCTCCAGAGCGGCAAGCACACCGTCATCCGTACTCGCTTCCCCCCGGAACCCAACGGCTACCTCCATATCGGCCACGCCAAGTCCATCTGCCTCAACTTCGGCATTGCCGAGGATTTCGGCGGCTTCTGCCACCTCCGCTTCGACGATACCAACCCGGTCAAGGAGGACATCGAGTACGTCGAGTCCATCCAGGAAGACGTCCACTGGCTCGGCTTCGACTGGGGCGACAACCTCTTCTACGCCGCCGACTACTTCGACCGCCTCTACGAATATGCCGTCGAGCTGATCCGCAAAGGCAAAGCCTACGTCTGCCACCTCTCGGCCGAGGAAACCCGCGCCTATCGCGGCACGCTCACCGAGCCCGGCAAGAACAGCCCCTACCGCGACCGCTCCGTCGAAGAGAATCTCAACCTCTTCGACCGTATGCGCCGCGGCGAGTTCGACGAGGGCGCCTGCGTGCTCCGCGCCAGGATCGACATGGCCTCGGGCAACATGAACATGCGTGACCCGGCCATCTACCGCATCAAGAAAGCCTCGCACCACCGCACCGGCGACAAGTGGTGCATCTACCCCATGTACGACTGGGCCCACGGCCTCTCCGACGCTATCGAAGGCATCACGCACTCCATCTGCACCCTCGAGTTCGAAGACCACCGCCCGCTCTACGACTGGTGCCTCGACCAGCTCGACGTCCCCTGCCACCCGCAGCAGATCGAGTTCGCCCGCCTCAACCTCACGTACACCGTGCTCAGCAAGCGTAAGCTGCTCCAGCTCGTCCGCGACCATCACGTCGACGGCTGGGACGATCCGCGCATGCCGACCCTCGCCGGCTACCGGCGCCGCGGCTACACGCCGGAGGCCGTCCGCAACTTCTGCGCCCGCATCGGCGTCTCCAAGGCCAACAGCACCGTCGACGTGACGCTGCTCGAACACACCATCCGCGACGACCTCAACAAACGAGCCCCGCGTGTCATGGGCGTGCTCAATCCACTGCGCGTCGTCATCGACAATTACCCGGACGATCAGGTCGAACAGCTCGACGCCGTCAACAACCCCGAAGACCCGTCCGCCGGCACCCGCAAGGTGCCGTTCTCGAAGGTCCTCTACATCGAGCAGGACGACTTCCGCGAAGTTCCGCCGCCGAAGTATTTCCGGCTCTCCCCCGGCAAGGAAGTACGACTGCGCTGGGGCTACTTCATCACCTGCACGGGCGTCACAAAGGACCCAACCACCGACGCGGTGACCGAGATTCACTGCACCTACGACCCCGCCACCCGCGGCGGCGATGCGCCTGACGGCCGCAAGGTCAAGAGCACCATTCACTGGGTCTCCGCCGCCCACGCCGTCGACGCCGAGGTGCGTCTGTACGATCGCCTGTTCCGTACGGAGTTCCCCGACCGCGAGGACGATCTCATCGCCGCCCTCAACCCCGACTCGCTGCAGATCCTGCGCGGCTGCAAACTCGAGCCCTCGCTCGCCGCCGCGAAACCCGGCGATCGGGTCCAGTTCGAGCGCCAGGGCTACTTTTTCGTCGACCCGAAGCTCTCGGCCCCCGACGCGCCGGTGTTCAACCGAATCGTCGGGCTCAAGGACACCTGGGCCAAGATCGAAAAGCGCGGCGGGTAATGCGGGCAGATCGGCCTGAGCGAATCGGGTCCGATAGCGGAATCGAGGCGCCTATCCCGCACTATTCGTGCATCTGACGGCGCCCCTCGATAGGCGCGAACGCACGAACAATCCGCGCTAAGTACTCCGGTTCATTAGTCCGGCGACGTACTCCGTTCGTCCCAAGTAGCGCCATCTTTTCGGCGGCGTATCGAGGGGCGGGGCCGCAAAGCCGCTCGCCAGGCTGCCCCTCGATACGCCCCCTGAGAAAACGGGGCTACTCGGGGCGAACGGGAAGCGTCGTACGGAATACGTCGCCGTAATTGTGCCCATCACTACTAAGGCGAAGGCGATAAGGGTAGGAGGTCGATTTCCCCGGTGCGCGGGTTCCGCCAGCGCAGCCGTGCCCCCGGATCTTCGGAGCTGCCGTAGCGAGCGGTCATGCGAACCTGGTGCGTACCGGCACTCAGCTCGACGTCGCCATGCACCGAGTTGCCGTCGATGGTTAGAGTCGCGGCGCCTTCCGACGCCTCCGCCACGATGTAGTACTTGCCGGGTTCGTCCACACTCATCACCCCCTCCCACTCGACACGACACGGTGGCTTACCCGAGCCTTGAGGGAAGCGGCACGCGGCCGGCTGGAACCCGAAACTGATCGCCGGCTCGATACGGTCGATGAACGGGCTCGGATCGTCGCCGCGAAAGTAACGCGCCCGGACCCCACGGGTTTGCCCAGCCGGTGCGCGCAGCCGCCGACCGAGGTCGCAGGCCACGAAGGCCCAGCCTGCCGTGTCGGGATGAACCACCTTGTTGCACCGCACGCCGGGAAAACGCGCCGCGATCAGCCGGGCGAGGTCGTCATGCTCGTACGTCGATTCGACGACCACTCTGAGATCGCGGCCGGTCCACGGCCCCGGGTCGCCGCGGAAGACGGCCCACAGATCGCCGGTTACTTCGCCGGGAGGCGTACCGGCGAGCAACCAGGAGAAGTCGCTCGCCGAGTAGAAGTTGTAAGTGTCGCCGACGAGCATGACGTAGGCGTCCCGCGGCAGCGTACGCACATAGCGGAGGAGAACCGTGTAGCGGTTCTGAAATCCCTGTCGCACCGCAGGGTCGGTGATGGTCCGGTTGAAGAACAGGTCGTAGTTCAGCCAGCCGACGACTCCCGCCAACATCGCCGCGCTCCCCACGAGCCACCTCTGTGCACCGCGTCCGATCGCCCCATGGGCCAACGACCACAGACGATCGAGGAAGAAGCCGGCGAGCACGAAGATCAACGGAACGATCCCCTGCAGTCGGCGCACGTCGAGGTTTTGCACGAAGGTGCTGCCAAGGAGCAGCAGCACCAGGAACGTCAGCGCGAAGTAGCCTTGCCAGCGGTACCGCCACCAGACGAGACAATACGCCAGTGCGATCGGCAGCAAGGTCCCCGTCACCGGATCGAGCATGGGCTCGTTGGGCAGATTGAACGTCGCCGAGGAATCGCCGGTGTGATTGAAGATCGCTGCCGTGTCGACGATGCGGTCGATGCGTTGACGCAAGAAGGCGCGGACGTCAGCCGTATAATACTGCTCGTTGAGCAGCGAGCGATTGGCGGCTTCGAGATAGTAAGCGGGATGCTTTCGCAGTTGTTCGACAAGAACCACCACCGGCCCCGCATACGCCGCCGCCGCCAGGACAAGCCCCACCAATTCGACGACCAGCGTCTGCCGAGCCGCGGTCACCGCCCGCGGCAGGATGGCACGGCGCCACTCGCGCACGCGCACCCACAGGCTGATCAGAAAGAACAGGCCCACAAACAGCGTCGTGCCGCGATAGCCGGCGTAAGTGTACAGCGTGTACGCGCTCAGAAAGCCGATCCATGGATACCAGGCCAGGCCGGGCCGCCGGTGTACTCGCAGGCAGATCGCATAGAGGACGACGACCAGGAGGGTCGTGGCGAAGATGTTGTGGCCGAGTCGGGCATACAGCAGGTGCCAACTGCAGACCGCGAACAGCGCCGTGGCCAGCAGCGCCGGCGGTCGCGCCACCACCTGACGCAACACCAGGTACACCGCGGGTACCGTCAGTGCGCTGATCATCGTGAACGGCAACCGCAGCGTCGTCAGGCTGACCCCGAACAGCGCGAAAAACGGTACCGGCAACCAGCGGTCCGCGAGGAACTCCCATGGCCGCGCGCCGTGAGCGAAGATCTCGAAAGCGATCTGTCCCGCCTGCGGCTCTTCGACCGCGCACACGCCGTCCGGCGGGTAGTAGTCGTAGCGGTGGAAGCGCAAAAAGACCGCCACGGCGAAGATGAACCCGACCGTCACCACCTCCCACCACGGTAAGGTTGTTCGCACCGGCGGCCGCCACCAGCAACGTTGGACGATCGCCAGCCCGATACTCCAGACGCCGACCGCAACCACCGTCAGCGGCGCGGCCTCCGTGAAGCGGGCGTACCAGTCGGTCCGTAACCAGTAGATCGCGAGGGCAAATCCGCCCGCACCTACGACCGCAACCAGGATTCCGAGCGCCAGGAACCGGCGCTGCCGATCCGCCGCACCCCCGGGGGTCGTGACCTCGACTCGTTCGACCGGCGGCCCGGCGAGAATCGCCGCTACCAGCGCAGCCACCAGCAGCACCACCGTCTGGACCGTCCGGTACTGTCCGGCGCGGATGTACCATTGCGCCACGGCGCAGGCGCCGATTGCCGTGATCGTTCCGACCGCACGGAGGCGCTGTGCGCGCTGAGGATGAGTCATGCGAGAAGCTGTCGCGGAGGACCCTAGCCTATTCGATAGAACGGCAATGCCTCGCCGACGCCGTCGACGACGCGCTCGAGGCGGACCCCGGAGTCGCCGGCGCGCGGCCACTGCGCCTGCACCACGATCCGGTGCGATCCCGCCCCGACCGGTCGGATCGCGCCGGGTTCGAAACGTTCGCCGTCGAGCGTGGCGGTAATCTGGGCGGCGCCCAGCGGGACCAGGCGCAGGTCGATGTCCGAACCGGCCGGCACTTCGAACTCTCCCACCCACTCTCCCGAACACATGGGAGGGGTTTCCGGCGGAACGTGCAAGTGACAGGTCCGCGGCACGAGCGCCCCGTCGATGAACGGCTCGGCGCGGTCCGCCACCGGCGCACCTTCACGTGACGGCCCGATCCAGTAGCGCGCCCGCAGGGAGCTGGTTAACGGTTGTGCCTCCGGCCGTGCCGGCAAATCGCAGGCGACGATCGACACCCAGGGGTTTTCGGAATCGATGAAGTCGTGGCAACTCGTTCCCGGGTATACGGCGGCAAGCAGCCGGCCGGCCGCGGCGCCGTCGTACGGCCGCTGAATCGCCACGGTCCGCTCGCGCGCCGCCGGCGGGATCGAATGCGGCGGCAGGATCTCGTCCAGATCGTCGAGGACGCGCCCCTGGATGCGCCCGTCGACCAGCCAGAAGTAGTCCGACGGCGCAAAGAACGACTTGATGTAGGTGAGCAAGAGCAGCTCGCGCCCCGCGCCGGCGGTGCGGCCGAAATGCACGAGACTCGTGTAGTGGTTGCGAAACGACTGCCGCACAAAAGGGTTACCCGCCATCTTGTTGAAGTAGACGTCGTAGTTCCACCACAAAGCGAACCCGCCCCCGGCGATCGCGATCGCACTCACCAGCCCGCGCCGGACCCGGATGGGCAGGGCCGGCGTCAGGGCGTACAGTCGATCGAGAAACATGGCGGCAAACACGGCAACCAACGGCGTGACGCCCTGCATGCGGCGGACATCGAGGTTCTGAACGAATACCGCCGAACCGGCGACCAGGAAGACGAACATGAAGAGGAAGAACAACCCGTAACGGCGGCCGGGATGGAACGCCGCCACGAACAGGCCGCCGACGAAGCACACTGCGGTCAGCGGGTCGAGCATAGGCTCGTTGGGCGCGTTGAACGTATTCGACCCGTCCCCGAAGTGCGAGAAGATACGCGCCGTGTCGCGCACGCGCCGCAGCCGTTGGCGCACGAACTCGGCATGGTCGCTCGTGTAGTAGTTCTTGTTCGACAGCGAACGGATCGCCGCCTCGAAGAAGTAATTCGGCTGGGCGGTGTTGGTCCTCGTGATCACGACGACCGGCGTGACAATCGCCGCCGCCAGCAGCACGACCATTGTGCCCGCAAGGATGTCCCGGCGAAACGCCCACCGCGCCGCCTCGCGGAGCGCCGCCTCGCCGGTCCGCCGCCACCGCCAGGCGTGCCGCAGGGCGAGCAGCGCAAGGAAAACCAGGCTCAGGATCGTCGTTCCGCGGTAACCCGCATACGTGTACAGGGTGTAGCCGCAGAGCAGGCCGATCCACGGCACCAGGGCCAGTCGGCCGCTGCGCGCATACGCCAGCAGCAGGGCGATGTTGGCCACGACGACGATGTTCGTAAGGAAGATGTTGTGGGCGCAGCGGCTGTAAATGAGGTTCCAACTCCCGACCGCAAACAGAAACGTCCCGGCGAGCGCGGCCGGACGTTGCACCATCTGACGCAGCCACAGGTGCATGGGAACGATCGCCAGCAGGCTGAAGACCACGAACGGCAGGCGCAAGCTCTGCATCGTGGTGTCGCCGAACACCCAGAAGCCGAAAGCCGCCAGGTAATGATCCCCCATGAATTCCCACGGTCGCGTGCCGTAGGTAGCGATCTTGTAACCGCCCGCCCCGGTCTGCGGCTCCTCGATGGCGTGCAACGTGTACGGCCCCGGGAATTCGTCGAAGCGGTGGAAGCGCAGGAAGGCGCCGATCGCCAGAATCAGCAGCAGCGCGAACACCTCGCCGCGGCTCCAGCCGAGGTCGTTGCGCCGGGGCGGATCGAAGGCGCCGAACGAGACCGACAGCAGGACGACCCCGGCGAGCAGCACCGCCCCGCCGCGGACGAACCACGTGGCCCATTGCAGCGAGAGGAGACAGACCGCGCCGCCAACCGCCGCCGCACCGATCGCCACCCCGAGGATCGCGGCGGACCGAACGGCGGGGCGGCGCCGCACCGGCGCTGGCCAGACCGGCAGGTCGGCAGACGCCGCACCCAGGAACAACGCAGCGACGGCGGCACCCGCGAGAAACAGCAGGGTGGCACGAGAGTCATCGGGAGAGAGACGGATCTGGTACTGACCGAAGGCCATCGCCGCGACCGCGGCAACGGCTCCTAGCGCGCGCAACATGAATGACCCTACGCGCCCGTCCTCGCCAGCATACGCTCGAGATGGTGCACGATCTTCTCGGCGGCGTGGCCGTCGCCGTACGGATTGGCGGCAGCCACCATTCGCCGGTGCGCAGCCGGGTCGTCGAGCAGCAGTTGCGCCGCTTCGCCGATCGCCGCGCTCCCGGTGCCGACCAGCCGTGCCACGCCGGCCTCGACACCCTCGGGCCGCTCCGTCGTGGTGCGCATCACCAGCACCGGCACGCCGAGCGACGGCGCCTCCTCCTGAATGCCGCCCGAGTCGGTCAGAATGAGGTAGGCCCGGCGCAAGAGATCGATGAAGGGCAGGTAATCCAGAGGTTCGGTCAGGATCACCCGCGGATGGTCGTGCAGCAACGCCCGCACCGGCCGTTGCACGTTCGGGTTCAGGTGTACCGGATACAGAACGACGACATCGTCGTTGCGCTCCGCGATCGTTCGCAGCGCCGCACAGATGTTTCGCAGGCCCTCGCCGAAGCTCTCACGGCGATGGCCGGTGACGACGATCAGCCGTCGCCCCGCGGCAAGCTCCGGCGGGAGCAGAGACTCGGGCAGCTCGCCCTGTCGTTCGAGGCGCGCCAGCATCTCGTGCAGCGCATCGACGATGGTGTTGCCGGTGAGCACGATGCCGTCGGCGGGCACCCCTTCGCGGGCCAGATTGGCGGCGGCACGCGGTGTCGGCGCGAAATGCCACGATGCCAGGTCCGTCGTCAGGCGCCGGTTCATTTCTTCCGGGAAGGGATTGTACCGGTCATCGGTGCGCAGCCCGGCCTCGACATGGCCGGTCGGGACGCGAACATAGTAGCCGGCGAGAGCGGCCGCGAACGCCGTCGTCGTGTCGCCCTGCACCAGAATGGCGGCCGGCCGTTCGCGCGCCAGCACCGGCTCCAGAGCGCCGAGCAGCCGCGCCGTCAGCGTAAACAACGTCTGGTCGCTTTGCATGACGGCGAGATCGTGGTCCGGGCGGAGGTCGAACACCGACAGCATCTGATCGAGCATTTCGCGGTGCTGACCCGTAACGCACACGCAGGGTCGGAGCGACCGCGAACGGGCGAGTGCGTGCACCACCGGGGCGAGCTTGATTGCCTCGGGCCGGGTCCCGAAAACAACCATGACCGTGCGTTTCATCGTCCCGTCCATGCCGCAGCGCGCCCCCGCGGGTATAGCAAAGCGGAACCAAAGGCAATGCCGATCAAAGCCGGCCAAGCCGCCGTGCCGCGAACACCACGCGCTCCATATCGAGGTGCCGCTCCATGCAGTGGTAATAGGGACACTTTGCCCCCAGACACTTCGGGCAGAGCAGATCGACCGCCGGCGTCAACACTTCGACCCGGTCGCCGAGCGGTCGCCACCGCACCGGCGCCGCCGATCGCAAAGGCGAATACAGCGCCACGGTCGGCGTCCCGACCGCCGCGGCAAGATGGGTCGGCCCGGTCGAGCTACCCACATAGAGCCGACTACGCCGCAGCAGGGCCGCGAGTTGCACCACCGTCAGCCGCCCACCCAGATCGACAGCCGCCGCACCGATGGCTGCCGCCACCGCGGCAGTCAGCGCCTTCTCCGACGCGCCGCCGGTGACAGCCAGACGCCACCCGTCCGCCGCCAGACGGCGGCCCAACTCGCCGTACTGCGTCGAAGACCAGTTCAGATTCGATCCCGCACTGCCGGGGTGCAGAACCGCGAACGCCGCCCCGGCGAGACCGGTTTCCCGCAGCAGGGCCTCCACGGCGGTAGCGTCCTCGGCCGTCACCTGCCACTCGAATGGGCGGACCTTCACCGGACCGATCCCGAGCGGGGCAAGGAGATTTACGTTGTACTGGCTCTCGTGTTTCCACGGGGGGCGGCGCCGGTGCTCGCGGACGCGGCGGTTGAAAAGGAACGAATAGGCGCGAAACGCGGTACCGACCCGCACGGGTATGCCCGCCAACCACACCGCCAACGCCAGCCGCGGCGTCGGGTGTACGACGACCGCCGCATCGCAGCGCAGCACCCTTAACTGCCGTACCAGTGGACCCAGACCGCGCAGGCGCGAGCCCTTGGCCTCGTGCGGATCGATCTCCACGCGATCCACCCGCGCGTGGTGACGCGCCGCCTCGACGTTCGCTTTCGACGCCAGCACGGTGACCCGACATTGCGGCCACGCCGCCTTGACGACATCGACCATCGGCAACGTCAGCAACATGTCGCCGAGGTGATCGGTGCGCAGCAGCAGCACGTGCCGCAACGCAGCGACCGTCACGGCGCCTCCGCGTATCGGCTCAGGCGCGCCCGCCAACCCGCCGGCCACTGGGCGCGGCCCGTGCCGGGAACCAACTCGAAGTTGCGCCGTTCGCCAATACGAAAGCCGAGCACGTAGTTTTCCAACACCGTGAGCGCCTGGATGCCGAACCGATCGTGCTTGTGCCCCGCCGGCGCCGACGGCAGCACCGTCCAGTCCTGAGCGGCGACCCGCGCCCGCATGAGCGCCGGGTGTGAGCCGCGGAACCTCCGCAGGCCCCGCAGGCGGCCGTAGCGATACTCGGGGCGCTCGGCCTCGTCGGCGTTGCCGGCGGCCGCCGATCCGAAATAAGCCTCTCGAAAGGCCCGTGCCTTGCGGTTCAGGTTGCGCGGCGGCCGCACCCAGCCGTAGTGGTAGATGCAGGCACCGGTGGGGGCGACCCGCAGCTTGCGGCCTGCAATCCGAAAGCCCTGCGCATCGTGCCACGAACGCACGCCGACACCGGTGCGCACGACGCGCACTTCGTGACCGTACCAGTTGTGCGAGGTCTGGATGTGCCCGTAGTCGCCGAAAAAGTGCAGGTACGCAAACAGCAGTCCCTCGACCCGTGGATCGGCGCCGTGGCGGTCCATGGCGTCGCGGATGAGCGACAGGTCCCGTTCGTGTACGACCTCGTCGGCCTGAAGGTAGAAGGCCCAGTCGCCCGTGCAGGCGTCGAGCGCGATGTCGGTTTGCTGGGCGAATATGCCGCCCCGCTTGTAGAGGGCCGGGTCCCAGGCGGTCTCGATAATGCGCAGCTTCGGCTCATCCAACGACCGCAGCAAAGCGGTGGTACCGTCGGTCGAGTCGCCGGCCGCGACGACGAATTCGTCGCACAGCGGCAGGATCGAACGAATCGACTCGACCACGGGGTAGTACAGGTCGATCGCGTTGCGCACGAATGTGAAGCCGCTGACCCGCGTACCCGCACCTCCCGCCGTGGCGATAGCGGGGGCCGGGAATGGGGTCAACGGCGCCGGGAGGGCGAGGCCCCCGCCGAGCCGCGTCGAGCCAGGCACACCGGAGCCGCCGGTCACGGGCGAACTTCAAGAGAAAGCGGCGCCGGTAACAGCGGTGCGTGAGGCGCCACCCCGAGGGCGACGATTCTGGTATATACCCCACGATGGCCTTGACTATTGCAGCATGCGTGCTTGCATCGCCGGATGGACCGTGCCCTCGCACCGTTCCTCCGGCGGGATGCGGAACGGAAGATCGTTCTCATCTCCGGGCCGCGCCAGTCCGGGAAGACCACCCTCGCGCGCGGCCTGTTCCCACAGTTCGAGTACTTCAACTACGACGCGCCCGAAGATCGCGTGATTCTGCGGCGCAAGGAGTGGCCGCGGGACACGCCCGTGGTGATCTTCGACGAACTCCACAAGATGAAGGGGTGGAAGTCGTGGATAAAAGGCATCTTCGACCGCGAGGGGATCCCGCCCAGACTGGTCGTTACCGGCAGCGCGCGGCTCGATCTTGCGCGGAGGGTCGGCGACTCGCTCGCGGGGCGTCATTTCCTGTTCCGGCTGCACCCGTTCAGCCTCAAAGAGCTGCGCGGCGCTCTGCCGCGCGAGGAATCATTTCAGCGCCTCCTCCACCTCGGCGGTTTTCCCGAGCCGTTCCTGGAGAACGATCCCACCTTTTACCAGCGCTGGCGCCGTGCGCACAGCGACATCATCTTGCGGCAGGATCTGCTCGACCTTGAACAGGTGCGGCACATTCAGGGCCTGGAGACGCTCGTGGAGCTCCTGCGCTCGCGCGTCGGGTCGACGGTCTCCTATCGATCGCTGGCGCGCGATCTCGAGCGCGATGCGACGACGGTCAAGCGTTGGCTAACGCTCCTGGAGAACCTCTACCTGGTGTTTCGCGTGACCCCGTGGCATCGCAATGTCGCACGGTCACTGCTCAAAGAGCCGAAGTTCTACTTCTACGACAACGGCCAGGTACACGGTGACGACGGCGCCCGTCTCGAAAACCTGGTTGCCTGTGCGCTCCTGCGCGAGATCGAGTGGATGGAGGACATCGGCGGGCGCAAGGCGACGCTCCATTTTCTGCGGACGAAGGACGGGAGGGAGATCGACTTCCTGGTCGTCATCGACGGCTGGCCGGCGCTGATGGTCGAGGCGAAGTGGAAAGAGGATGCGCCGAGTCCCCATTTCGCTTCGTTTTCGCGGTTTCTCGGGAGCCGTCCTCAACAGGTGCAGGTCGTGGCGACACTCACGCGACGCAAGCAAACCGCGAGCGGCGTGCGCATTGAACCGGCTGCGCAGTGGCTCGAGAGCCTGGAGTTGCCGCTGTCCGAATCACCGGCGTGATCAGGAGCCCGGACGGACAAGAAGTGCATCGCCGCTCAGCTTCGGGAGGGCGAGGCTCCCGCCGAGCCGTGTTCTGATGGCGGCCCCGCGGGAGCCTCGCCCTCCCGCGACGAAACGTGCCGTCACCCTATTCCCCCTCCCGCGGAATCGCGGGAGAGAGGACGCGGATGGGCACGCCGATCGAGGAGCGCATGCGCGGCCTCGACCACAGCATCCACTCGCACCGCGGCGAGATCTTGCGGATCGGCCGGCGCGGCCGGGAACAAGGCTGCCTGCCGCGGATCGTCGCTGTCGACCCAGACCAGATGGTCGCCGCGCTTGATTACCGTCACCGTCGGGCAGCCCACCGCCGCGGCGATGTGCTTCGGCCCGCCGTCGTTGCCGATCCACAGATCGCAAAGCTCGTACAGGGCACCCAGTTGCGCCAGCGTCGTCGGCCCGTAGTCCCACAGTGCCGGCGCAGATCGCATCTTCTCGACGACCCCTCGCACCTGCTCGATCTGGCCGGGGCCGTTGGTCAACACCACCTGCGCGCGGTCGCGCTCGGCCAACTCGTCGGCCAGCGCCGCGAAGTACCGGTCGGGCCACCGCTTGCGCGGCGCCTTGGCGACCACCGACATCGCAACCACCGGCCGCTCCGACCGCAGCCTCGCGCCGGCCATGACACCGGCCGCCCAGACGCGGTCGTCGTCGGTCACCGGCAGAGCGAGTCGCACGCCGTCCGCCGCGGGAACGCCGACCGCCGCCGCGACCCGCAACGCCTTGCGCGCGAAATACACGGGATCGTCCCAGCCATCGACGAGATGGGTGTAAAACGCGTCGCGCACCCAGCGTTTACGCCACCCCACCCGCACCGGCGCCAGCGTCGCAAAAGCCCACGCCGCCGTGCGCGAACTGGCTTGCAGGTCGAAGACCGCGTCGTAACGCCGCCGGCGACAGGCCGCCGCCCATTCCACCCAGGCGCGCAAACCGCCGTGCGCCGGCACGAGCCGATCGATGTGCGCGTTGCCGCGCAGGGCGGCGTCGAACTCCGGCTGCACGAGGACGTCGATTTCCGCCGCCGGCAGCGCGACGCGAAGAGCCCGCAGCACCGGCGTAGTCAGGAGTGTGTCTCCCAATCGACGCAAGCGGATCGCCAGGATGCGGCGCGTTGACAACGGCAGCCTGTCGACGGCCTCCACACCCCGCTCCTTCATTCCTCCGGAATGCGATTCTGCCACCACAATCGGCGAATCTCGTCTTCACCCCAGTACTGGCGGAGAGGCACGAACTGCTCCGTCGGAATCGGTTCCCAGTCCCGCTTCACGGAGTAGCGGATGAAATGATGCGCGTACGTGTCGAGTGCAATCTGCGGCAGCGGCACCGTCGGGTCCTGTTCGTGAAGCCTGGCCAGGGTCAGGTACAGGTGCCAATCCGCCGACTGAAAGCGCTCGTCCCAGATCTCCGGCACGCGCCGCAACAGCGCGCGGTGCATCGCGACGACGCTGCCGTTGATGCCGGGGATCGTTCGTGGGCCCCGCTCGGGTGACGGCGACGAGAAGTAATCCAACCTGCCGTACATCTTGCGGACCATCCACCACAGCCGCGCCCCTTCGGAACGAAACAGCAGCGTCTTCCAGATGCGCGATAGGAAAACGATCCGCTTCCAGCGCCGCATAAGCCGGCTCATCGCGCGACGCGTCGGCTGCGCCTCCTGACCCGACGGGCTGACCACAAGCAGCGGGTTTTCGCGGAGGAGCGCCTCGATCGGAATGTGCCACCCGCGCGGCAGCCAGATGTCGTTATTGAAGAAGCAAAGGATTTCCGCGCCGGCGTGACGAATGCCCTGGTTCTGCGACGCCGGGTAAGACTGGTTCGCCTCGTTGCGCACGTAGACGACGGAACGGCCCGCCCCCAGCGGACGCTGCGCCAGATCGGCGAAGAACCTCTCCGAGCCGTCGGTCGAGTGGTTGTCGATGACCACGAGCTCGAACGGCACCAGCGTCTGCTGCGCGAGCATGTTCCAGTAGAACCGGTTCATGGGCAGTGCGTTGTGGATCGCCGTAACGACCGAGAGTGTCGGGTTGGTAGTCATGGGCATCCCGGCTTTTCAGCAATCACGACGGGCAGCGGTCGGCAAGAGGAGGAGTGCGCACTGCATCTGGAGGACGGGGGTCAAGAGCCTCGGTCCCTAACATCGTAAAGACCCGACACCCCGGGTCTCCGTCAGCCGCAGCTTGAGAATTTCGGCGTGCCGGATGGCGCGGCCGCGAGCGTGCTCGCGGGCGCGTGGGCGCCCGAGCATGCTTGCCAGGCCGAACGCGACGAGGGCCTCGAGCAACCGCGGTGCACTACGACGCCACAGACGCGGGCTCATCCGGTAGGCGCTGCGCGCCGCCACCCGACAGTGGTGCCGGAAATAATCGAGGGTCAGACGCGACGGATCGACGGCATGGTAAACCGCTGTGCCGGGCATGTACCCGATGCGGAAACCGGCCGCGAGCAGGCGGCGCGCGAGATCGATGTCCTCCCAGCCACCTTGCGCACCCGGCCCCAGGCGCTCGTCGAACCCGCCGATGGCCTCGAATATCCGGCGCCGCACGACCATGTTGCCGCCGTAAAGCGTATCCATGTCGTGTACCGCCGGCCCGCCGTCGAAGAACGCGATCGTCCGGTACCAGTCGAGCCGCTCGCGCAAGACCGGATCGGTGAACGACGGCGGGGGTAGCACGCTGCCGACGCCGGCGTCGTACTCCGGGCGTGCGCCGCAGAACGCCAGAAGGCTCCGCACCCACTCCGGAGTCACCACCTCGTCGTCGTCGACAAACGCCAGCAGCGGCGCCGTACTGCGCTCGAGCGCACGGTTGAGGGCCCGGGCCTTGCCGGGTTCGTCGATGCGCACGGACACCCGCTCGGGCAGCGCCGCACTCCACGCCGCCAGCAGCGCAGGAGTGTCGTCTCCCGAGCCGTTGTCGGCAACGATCACCTGTACGGGCGAACCCGAAACGACCGCCGCGGCGTCGATGCTCCGCAGCAGCTCCGCCAGTAACGCGCTCCGATTGCGGCTCGCCACGAGCACCGAGAGCGGCGAACCTCCGCTCATCTCACGCCCCGGCGCGTCGCCACCACGTACTCGCCGACCGTCCGTTCACTCTCGAAACCGCGCGGTACGGTTTGCGCCGCCGGCTGCACGATCCACTGCGCGTCGCCAGGCACCTGCGTCCCGGCGACGAACGCGACCTGTCGGTCGCGCGCTACGGCCAGCATCCCTGCCACGCAATCGCGCGTGCCGACCGCTGCTACCGGTCCGGCCTCCGGGGGGATGGCAGCGGCAAGTGCCTCGACTGCGGGCCACTCGGCGTGGCAAGCGCGCACGCCCGGAACTTCCTTGACCCAGAACACGGTCGCTGCCAGGGCGTGCGCCACGACGAGCAGCGCCAGCGCGACCAGCCCATGTCGCCATCGGCCCAGCACGGTCCACAGGCAACCCGCCAACACGGGCAGCACCGGCAGCAGAAACCGCGTATCCTCGTCGAACGGCCACAGGACATGCAGGCCAACGTATAGTGGCAGACCCCACATCAAGAGGTCAGGCTTATCTCTGAGTCGCCGGCTCCAGCCGACCAGAACCGCGAGGGCCAGCGGGCCGTACAGGAGCAGGTTCGGATCGCCCCATTGGCGCCGCTTCGAGTGTGCCTTTAACATCCCGGGCAACAGCAGCCGGCCCACGTTGAGAACCTGCAGATAGACCCCCTGGCTAACCTGCCGCACGAGATGTCCCTGCGCGCCCAGCAACTGCCTGAAGTACGTCGGCTTATTCGAGGCCGTTGCGGTCTGCGCCTCGCGGTCGCGGTTCATGACCTCGCGCACCGTGAGCATTGGCGGGACCATGACGATCCCTGCCAGCAGGAGAGCCACCCCCCAACGCAACGCCCCCCGCCACGCCTGGGCCATCATCATCGCGGCGCAGCCGAGGGCGAACATCACGCCGGCGGGTCGAATTGCGCCGGCGGCCGCAAGCACCGCGCTGCCGAGCGTGGCCCGCAACAGCGGCGGGCGGCGGCATTCCCGGCCGAGAGCGCCGTCGAGGATGTTCGCGGCCCATACCAACGCGGCCATAAACGCCATCTCGCTGACCGGCCGGCGCAGGTACAGCCAGAGGCTGGTGTTCGTCATGACAAATGCCGTCAGCAGTACGGCCGCCCCCGGCCAGTTGGCTCGCATCCAGCGATAGATTCCGACCATGGACAACACCGCCAGAAGCCAGTGCAGTATCGAAATAGCGAGGAGCGGTCGCGGCCCGAGAAGGAAGAGCGGACTGATCAGCAGGGGATACCCCGGCGAGAAGTACAGATGCGGACTACCGAAGCGCCGCATGGTGCCCGTCTCCGCCAGGCTGCGGGCCATCGACAGGTACGCCGCCGAGTCCGGCGTGGGGAACCACCACGGACCGATCTGCAACGCCAGCACCGCCGCCAGCAACGCGAGCCAGCGTAACGGGGAATCGTCCAGTCGATACAACCACGCCTTCGTCATCGGAATCGTCTCGCGGCGGACACGATCGCAAGAGACCGGCCGCACAGACGCCGGCGCACTGCCCTGACCTTCTTTCCCGTCCGCAACTGTCGATGAATGCCCCATCCATCCAAGACTGTCGATGGTTGTACCGGCGGGAGCCGGCTCTAAAGACCGCTGAACTTGCGATCAGGGTTCAGGGGTCGGCTCCGGGCCTCCGGTTGTTGACTCGTCCTCTGCGCGCCTCGATCATGCTGTCGTGACCGACCAGTGGATTCCCGTCCTTAGTCCGGAGGAGATTCGGCGCGAACGCGCCAAAGCGCGGGCGCTGCGCACTTCGCAGTGGTGGAAACGCCGGATCGCCCAGGGAATCTGTCATTATTGTGGGAAGCAGGTACCGCCGCGCGAGTTGACGATGGACCACCTGGTCCCACTCATCCGGGGTGGCCGGTCGAACAAGGGCAACCTCGTGCCGGCCTGCAAGGAGTGCAACACCAGCAAGAAGCACCACCTGGCGTTCGAGTGGACGCCGTAACCAGGGTCAGGTTGGCCGCATCAGGTGGATGCGTTTCCTGTCGCGGGTCGTCGACAACATCTCGGTCACCGTGATGCCGAGCTTGGGGTGGACCAACTGCGGGGCGACCTCGGCCAGCGGTGCCAGCACGAACTTGCGGTTGGGGATCTCGGGGTGCGGTACCTTGAGGTTACGCTTCTCGATGATGGCCGCTTCGAAGAGCAGGAGGTCGAGATCGATGACGCGGGCCCCCCAGCGTTTGCCGCTGACCCGCTTGCGACCCATGGCGGTTTCGATGGCGAGGAGTTTTTTCAGAAGATCCTCGGCGGTCAGCTCGGTCTCGATCTCGATGACGGCGTTTACGAACCAGGTCTTGGCGTCGCCGTGCGGCTCGCTCTCGTACACCGACGAAACCTTGAGGAGCCGGGTCCGTGGCAGGGCTCGGATCCGCTCGATGGCCGTAGCGCAGTTGACCGCGCGGTCGCCGAGGTTGGAACCGATGCCAATGTAGGCTCGGTGAGGCATCCGCACTCACTCCCGCCCGGCGCCCCGGCCCGATCCCTCGAGCCGCTTCCCGTACACCACCCACGACCGTAGCCGGCCGCATCCGGCGACGGTTGCGGCCGACTGCCACCCACACAGGTTCATCGTTGGTTTTTCCAAATATCGCGTCTACAGGAAATTGCAATGTTTGGTGCGGATCCCGGACGCGGCCGGGTTGAGGGCCCAAGACGGCGGTGCTAGCCGGGTAGCCGGGCATGACTTAGTAGTGATGGGCACAATTACGGCGACGTATTCCGTACGACGCTTCCCGTTCGCCCCGAGTAGCCCCGTTTTCTCAGGGGCGTATCGAGGGGCAGCCTGGCGAGCGGCTTTGCGGCCCCGCCCCTCGATACGCCGCCGAAAAGATGGCGCTACTCGGGACGAACGGAATACGTCGCCGGACTAATGAACCGGAGTACTTAGCGAGGAGTTGGAACGATGCAGACCGCAGACCGCCTGAAGGCGATTCCCCCTTATCTCTTCATGGAACTGCGCAACAAGATCGCCCGGGCCCGTGCCGCCGGCGTGGACGTCATCAGCCTGGCGATCGGCGACCCGGTCGAGCCGACCCCCGCTCCGGTCATCGACGAACTGGCGCGCACCGCTCGGGACCCCGCCAACCACCGCTACCCGACGGACGAGGAGAAGGGCATGCTCGCCTTCCGCGAGGCGGTCGCCCGCTGGTACGCCGACCGTTACGGCGTGGACGTCGACCCCGGCAAGGAAATCCTCGCCCTGATCGGCTCGAAGGAAGGCTGCCACCACTTCGTACTGGCGCGAGTGAATCCTAGCGACCCGGTGCTCATGACCGACCCGGGCTACCCGGCGTACCGGGCCAGCATATTGATGGCCGGAGGCGAGCCGGTGAACGTGCCGATCCTGCCCGAGCACGGCTACTTGCCGCGGCTCGCCGACATCCCCAGCGAAGTTGCCCGCCGAGCCAGCGCGATGTTTCTCAACTACCCGAACAACCCGACCGGCGCCACCGCGACCGTGCCCTTTCTCCGCGACCTGGTCGACTTTGCCCGGCAGTATGACATCGCTATCTGTTACGACAACCCGTACAGCGAGGTCGTCTTCGACGGCGAACGGCCGCTGAGTTTCCTGTCCGTGCCCGGCGCAAAGGAGGTTGGGGTCGAACTGAACTCGCTCTCCAAGCCGTTCAACATGACCGGCTGGCGGCTCGGCATGGCCCTCGGCAACCCCGACCTGATCGCCGCCATTTCGCAGGTGAAGGAAAACACCGACTCGGGAGTGTTCAACGCCATCCAGTACGCGGGCATTGCGGCGTTGAACCGCTGTAGCGACAACATCGCCCTGATGCTGGCGATTTACGCCCGCCGGCGCCAGGTCGTCCTTGACACTCTGCGCGACGTCGGTATCCGGTTCACCCCGAACAAGGGCACATTTTATCTGTGGGTCCCCACGCCGAGAGGGCAGTCGAGTATCGAGTTCGCCACCCATCTGTTCGAAAAGGCGCATATCGTCGTCGCCGCGGGCACGGCTTACGGCCCGCACGGCGAAGGCTTCGTACGCTTCTCGCTGACGATCGGCGACGACCGACTGGCGGAAGCGATGCGGCGATTGCGGGCGGCGGTGGCTTAGGGTGTGACGGTAACGGAGAGGGAGGGATTCGAACCCTCGGTAGAGCTTTTGGCCCTACACGCGCTTAGCAGGCGCGCGCCTTCGACCACTCGGCCACCTCTCCAAACGCATGAAACCTTGCAGTTCCTAAGCAAAGACCCGGGCGAATGCAATCCGCCGGCGGGCCCCCGCAGGCTTCCGCGGGTGCGCGGATTAGTTTAAGACCGTTGAGACCGGCGCACTGGTCCTGTGCAAGGTGGCGCGGCGGCGCGTCCGATGGAGGGGAGACATGGCGCGCAACGAATCGATCCTCGACAATCCGCTGGGCGTCGCGACGCGTTTCGCCAGCGGTCTGCAGAACGCGATGGAGATGGCCCGCCTCGGCCGCCTCGAGCGTAGCTCGACGCGCACCGCTTACGACGTCGTGCACCGCGAGCCGACGTTTCGCCTGCGGCACTACGCCGGCGCGCCGGCGAAGCGCGGTCACAAACGTCCCGCGATCATCCTCGTCCCGCCGTTGATGATCAGCGCCGAGGTGTACGACATCTCCCCGGAAGGCAGTGCCGTCGCCTCGCTGCTCGCCCACGACGTCGACCCGTGGGTAGTCGACTTCGGGGCCCCGGAACGTCAGGAGGGCGGCCTGCGCCGGACGCTGGCCGATCATGTTCTCGCTGTCAGCCGGGCGATCGATCACGTGCGCGAAGAACTCGGCACCGATGCGCATCTCGCCGGCTATTCCCAGGGCGGCATGTTCTGTTACGAGACCGCCGCCTATCGGCGGTGCGCGGGAATCGCCTCCCTGATCACCTTCGGCAGCCCGGTGGACGTCCAGCGCCAGCTCATCCCCGGCATTCCCGACGAAGTCGCCGCGACCATCGTGCGCGGCGCGGGCCGGCTGGTGTCGGCGTCTTTCGCGCGCACCTCCGTTCCGGCGTGGCTCAGCCGAACGGTGTTCAAGCTGATCAGCCCGGCCAAGGAGATCCGCAACCAGCTAGAGTTCCTCACCGGCCTGTACGACCGCGAAACCGTCACGCGCCGCGAAGGTCAGAGGCGGTTCTTGTCGAGTGAGGGCTGGGTGGCCTGGCCGGGGCCGGCGCTGCAGGAATTCGTGGATCAGTTCGTCGTCAACAACCGCCTGTTCTCGGGCGGATTCGTGATCGAGGGCCGCACCCTGACCCTGGCGGACATTACCTGTCCGGTGCTGACCTTCGTCGGTACGCGCGACGAGATCGCACGGCCGGCGTGGGTGCGCGCGATCCGCGAGGCCGCCCCGCACGCCGATGTCTACGAGCGCACCCTCGACGCCGGTCACTTTGCCCTCGTCGTCGGCTCGAAGGCGATGCGGGATACATGGCCAACCGTGGTCCGGTGGCTGCAATGGCGCAGCGGCCAGGGCAAGCGTCCGGCGAGCGTTCTACCGGCCGCCGCCGCGGCGACCCGGCCGCGTGCCACGAAGATGGAGCCCGAACCCACCGCCGTTGCCGAGGTCGCCGTCGGTCTCGGCCGGGACCTCGTAGGGGCGCTCGGCGAGGTCCTCGGCGACGGCGTGCAGACCCTTGGCACCCTGGCCCGCAACGCGGCGTATCAACTACCGCGACTCGCGCGCCTGTCGGGGGTCCGCCGCGACACCCGTATCGGCATGGGCCTGACGCTGACCGAGCAGGCGGCGGCCGCCCCGGACTCGACCTTCTTCCTGTTCGGGGGGCGGGCCATGAGTTACGCCGCCTCGAACCGTCGCGTCGACGCCGTCGTGCGCGGACTCATTCACATCGGTGTGCGGCCGGGCGAGCATGTCGGTGTTTACATGAACAGCCGCCCCTCGGCCCTCGCCGTCACCACGGCCATCAACCGTCTGGGTGCCGTGGCTGTGCTGCTGCGTCCGGACGGCGACCTGCGCCGCGAACTGGCCCTTGGCGAGGTCGAACATCTCATCGCCGACCCGGACCACGCCGCGCACGCGCGATCGGTGCTGGGGCATACCGTTTATGTCCTCGGCGGCGGGGCCAAACCGCGTACGCTCGCGGCCGGTCTGTACGACATGGAAAGGATAGATCCGGATACGGTCGGGGTGCCGGAGTGGTACGAGCCGTCGCCCGGTCGTTCGGAGGACGTGGCGTTCGTCTTGTTCTCGGGCCGCGGCGAGGGCACCCGGGCCAACCGCATCACCAACCGGCGCTGGGCCCTGTCCGCCTTCGGTACCGCATCGGCGGCGGCAATGACCTCCGGCGACACGGTGTACAACTGGACGCCGATCCAGCATCCGACCGGGCTGCTGGTGGCGATCAGCGGCGCGCTCGCCGGCGGGGCACGCCTGGCGCTGGCCAACGGCTTCGATGCGGCCAGCTTCTGGGAGGAAGTGCGCCGTTACGGCGCCAGCATCGTGTTCTACGCCGGAACGATGTGCCACGCGCTGGTCGATGCCCCGGCCGATCCAAGCGAGCGCACCCACCCGGTGCGCCTGTTTGCAGGCAGCGGCATGCCGACGCCGATCTGGAAACGTCTGGTCGAGCGTTTCGGGCCGGTCGGAGTGCTCGAGTTCTACGCCTCCACGGAAGGCAACGCGATTCTCGCCAATGTCTCGGGACAGAAGGTCGGGTCGGTTGGACGGCCCCTGCCCGGAAGTGCCGACGTGGCGGTCGCCGACTACGATCCTCGCAAGTGCAGTCTTGTCCACGATGCCTCCGGCTTTTGCCGCGCCGTCACTCCCGGAAAGAACGGTCTGCTGCTCGCTCGCGTCGATCGTGAACGCGGCGCTCTCGAGGCCAAGCCCCTGCGCAGCGTGTTCGAGAAGGGCGACGCATGGTATGCCACCGGCGATCTGTTCAACGCCGACGCCGACGGCGATTTCCGGCTCGTGGATCACCTCGCCGACGTGATCTACCACCGCAGCGGGCCGCTGCCGTCAGTTCCGATCGAAGAGGTCGTATGGGAAGTCGACGGGGTCAGCCTTGCCGCCGCTTACGGGGTGCGGCTCGACGGCGCCGGCCACGAGGTGCCGGTGGCGGCAGTGGTCATGCGGCGCGGGGCCAGACTCGATCCGGAGCTGTTGCATGCCCGGGTCGAGCGCGACCTTGGACGGCACGCCCGGCCGATCGTCGTAAAGGTCGTGGATCACCTGCCCATGACCGACGGCTACCGCATCCTGAAGCAGCCGCTGCGCGCAGCCGGCATCACAACGCGGGACTGCAACGACACGACCTGGTGGTACGACGACGCCGGCCGAACCTACCGCCCACTCGACGTGAAGAGCCTGGATCGGTTGAAAAAGCGCGCCGCCGGAACACCCGGAAAGGCCACACGGCGTCAACCCGGCCGGCGCAAGCGTGCGGGGAGCGGCGGGTAGCGGCTACCGGAAGGGGCAGCGTTTTTCTCGGTTCGGGTGTGGTCAGTGCGCGGCAAGAAGGCGAGGACTGTGGGGTCACGCCGGTCGGGTCCGCACCCGTACCGATCGCAGGGCATGCGGCGGGACGTCGAACGTAAGCCATTCCCCGTCGCGTCGTATCTCTCCGGCAGCCGGCGTCTCATCGAGACGTACGGCCTCTGAACCGGCCACGGCGAAACCGAAGCGCACCCGCGCCAGCCGGGCCGTATCGGTTGGGTTGAGCAGGCGCAGGACGATCCCGTCGCCGTCGTCCGCCGGTTTCAGCGCCGACACCACCAGCGCGCGGGGCTCCACGGTCAGCAGCGAAATGCCCGGTTGCACGAGCGGCTTCCGCCCCGCCGCGACCGCCCACAATCCCAGTTCGGCGTCGCGTGCCGCGCGCGCATCGGCGTGCCCCAACAGACTGACCCGTGCTTCGATCGTCTCCTGACACTGCGCCCCGGGCGTTGGCACGGTGGGTCCGGCCGCGTCGCGGCGCGATTGCAGATCCACCCGCGCCAGCCAGCCCACGGAGCGGACCAGCGTCAGCGCGATCGTGCCTGCCGGCGTCACCTCGGCCTCGACGAGTCCGGGCGCCACCACGGTGAGACCGTTGGCACTGACGAAGCCCTGCTGCGGAAAGGTAGCCGGCGCCGGGTGGACCCACTCGGTCGCCGGCCGCGGTGCCGTCCGCCGGGTCGTCACATCGAAGGTAGTTGCCGCGGCAAACGTCTCGGCCGGCGCGCCGGTCGGGAAGAGCAAACGCAAACGATGATCGCGGGCGACATTGTTCACCCACACGCGGAGATCGACGCGGTCGATGCCGGGCGCCACCCGCGCCTCGACGGAGAGCGGCAAGTCCACGGTCGCAACCTCACGGCGCTCCCGTCCGGGTGCAAGTCCGGCCGGCACGGCCAGCACTCGCCGCACGGTGAGCGTCTCGATGCCGCTGGGATGCCGGCGACGGCTCGTCAGCACGTGCGCCAGCCGAACTGCAGGTCCCGCCGCGAGGTCGAAATCGTAAGTGTCGCCACGGTCGCCGACATCCTCGATCCCGCACAAGTCGGCATACGTTCGCCCATCGATGCACATCGTCAACGTCCCATCGGCGGCGGCGGTCACACGCACCGCTCCCGCCGCGATCTCGCGTCCCTCGTCGACGATGTCCGGCCGGGCATGCGTCGGCCGCAACGGCACGCGACGCCATCCGAACGCCGGCACGTCGCGGGCGACGAACTCGATGGTCCGCGGGGCCAGGTCGGGAAGCGGTCTTTGCCGGGCGGTGCTGGGGTCTTCTTGATTGCGTGCCGGCGCGCCGTCGGCGGTCCAGCCCTCGACCGCCAGGTTGGCCGCAAAGAGCGGGTGCACGTCGAAGGAGGTACCCTGCTGATGGAATGCCGGCACCGGATCGAGGGCGAAGGACACGACCTCGGTGCGCGGGTGCGGCGAGGGATTGAACACGGCGATATCGAGCTCCTGGGTCCACGGTGTTTCGCGGTCGACGTCGAGTCCCGCCAGCCGCTCCAGCAAGCGGATCGTCGTCTCGCGTGCGAGTTCCGCGGCGGCGGCGTAGCGCGGACGCATCTGTTCGTGGACGCGATCCTGCGAGCAGCCGCAGATCGAATCGTGGGCCTGGTTGTGCAGGAGGTGGCGCCAGGCGAGCCGCAGGGCGGCGCCTTCGTCAGCGCTACCGGCGGCCCGCCCCAGGGCCGCCCAGGGTTCCGCCCATCCTTCCAGCAGCGCTTCGCAGCGGCGGTTGCGGAGCTTGAGCGGTACGCGTGCCGACCACACCCCCGGAAGCAGGTTAGCCTTGCGGCCCCCGACGAGTTCGCCGCGAAAGACGGCATCGCCGGCGACGAGGCCCTGCGCGAACTCGTCGAGCACGGCGCGGCGCACCGTCCAGCCCGTGCGCTGTCCCAGGGCCGCCGCGACGGCATCGGTGTGAAGAGGCGGCAGAGCGTGATCGACACCGTTCAGCAACAGCACGCGGCCGCTGCCGCTGCGTGCGTCGAGCCGGCGAGCCACCCCTTCCAACCACGCCGCGGCGGCATCCGGTTCGGAGGGCAGACCGGCGGCGCTGAAGTAACCTTCCCAGAGGTGGTGCGCGACGACCCGCGTGCCGTCGGGCGCCTCCCACCAGTACTCCGCGGGCAACGCGGCGATCTCGTCGTCGTTGCCGCGCCAGTAGACGAACGGCCCCAGACCGAAGCCGGCGAAGAGTTGCGGAAACTGCGCCGGGTGCCCGAACGAATCGGGCGTATAGGCCACGGACGACAGCGGTCCGAAGGCGGCACCGACCCGCCGTCCTTCGAGCAAGTTGCGAACGTGCGCCTCGCCGGAGGGGATGAGCGAGTCGGGCTGCACGTACCAAGGTCCGATGCCGAGGCGGCCGGCACGGCAGGCGCGTTCGAGTTCGGGGCGGCGCTGCGGCCGGATCTCAAGGTAATCTTCGAGGACCACGGTCTGGCCGTCGAGGTGGAACCGAAAACCCGGGTCGGCCGCCATGGCGTCGAGCACGCGATCGACGGCATCGACGAGGCGCGCCCTGAACCATTGAAAGGTCCGGTACCACTCCCGATCCCAGTGCGTGTGCGTGACGAGAAAACACTCCATGTCCGGTCCACCCTTCCGCTGCGAGGATCGCCCCCGGGTTTCATTACCCGTCACCCTCGATACACCGCAAACACCCGCCGCACATCGGGAGGTGGGCGGCGGCGCGGGGCGATGATGCCGATAAATGACGTGCCTCGGTGGCGAAGTTACTTGCGGATCGACGCTAACACCGTCGCCGTGTGCGCCAGTTCTACCGCCATGGTCGGGTCGCTACCGAGGAGAGCGCGGAGCCGTTCCAGGTCGCCCACCTCGTCGAGGTCGAACCACGGGGCGATGAGGTGGAGACGCAGTCCCAGCGCCACGCAGCGCGCACGGGTCTGTTCCAGTACACGGTCGGTACCCATCTCGACGCCCGAGAACACGTCGTACGCACTGTGCATCGCGACGAGGTAGTACCCGCCGTCGTCGGTCGGCCCGAGGACCACGTCGGCGGCGGCGAGCGCCGAATCCGCCGCCGCCAGTCGGTCTGCCGGAATGTGCGGCACGTCGGCGCCGATCACCATGAGGCCCGCGGCAGATGTTGTCAGGTCCTCGAACGCATGCCGCAGCCGGGTCGCCAGGTCGTCGCCGCGTTGAGGCAGGCAGCGCGCACCGGCCCCGACCACCTCGGCGAACGGCGCCGTCGGCGGATGGAACAACCAGGCCAGGGGCCGCGGCCCGTTTCCGAAGCGGGCCGCGAGGTCGGCAAGAAACGCGCGATAAAGTGCCGTCGCCGGTTCTACCCCGAGGGCGCGGGCCAGGCGGGTCTTCACCTGACCGGCGGTCGGATAGCGAGCCATGATGGCGAGGGGCACCATGTCGGGGCGGGGCGCAACGCGATTCGACAAGCGACGGATTTCAGGTCATAAATCACGCATGCCAAGCAAGTCCAGCGTACGCCCGCGCCCGACGGGGCGCACCAGGTCGGCCACGGGAACAGCGGCCAAGACCGTAAAAGCCGGCGGCCGCGGTTCGGCGGGTGCCGCCGGGAAATCGCGTGCCGCCTCGAAGACCGCGGCCGCGTCGTCCCCCCGCACCGTACGAGCGAAGTCTGCGGCGGCGGCGAGAAACAAGAAGCCGCCTCCGGCCGTCGTTGCCGCCGGGCCGCCGGTCGGACGCCGCGCGATCTTCATCGACGTAGAGAACACCAGCGGCGAGGCCGACTTGCTGCGGGTCCTCAATCACCTCGAGATCGACCGCAAGGCGCAACCGACGGAAGTCATCGCCGTCGGCAACTGGCGCACGATCGGCGCCAAGATCGCTCGGATGCTCGCTGCCGCCGGCGTGCATCTCGTCCACAGTGCGCCGGCGGTCGGCGTGCGTGACTGGAGCGACCTCTGGATCGCCGTCTCGGCCGGAAGGTTCCTCGGCACCGCCCGCCCGGGCGATCGCCTGGAAGTGGTTTCCGACGACCGTGCCTTCGATGCCGTGGCCGACGCGGCAGCGAACTGCGGAGTAGATTTCGGCCGGATTTCGTACCGCACGCTGCAAGGCACCGTCGAGCTAGCGCCCGAGCCGCCACCCAGTCGCAGTCGTCGCCGGCGTGCCAGCCGTCGCCGCGCCGCTGAGCGGGCCCACACCGTCAAGACGGTGGTGACGCCACCGGCGCCGGTTACTGCGCCCGCTCCCGTGCCCGCAAGTGTCCCTCCCGCACCGTCCGCGGCAGAGCAGGACGACGCGGCGCACACGGCATCTCAGGAACAGGTTCGCGTGGCTCTGGCGCGCCTATCGCTGGGAGATCCGGAACGCTGGATGGGGCTCGATGCGCTGGCGAACGAACTGCGATCGGAGGGCTTCACGCGGCCGCCCGGCTCGCCGCGGCTGATTACCCGCCTGCGCCGGATGCGAGACGTGCAGGTGAGTCCGAACGGTATGGTACGACTCGCTCCGCACGCCACAGCGACGGCCGGCGACGTGGCTGCCGCCCCGACCGATGAACTTCAAGAAGGCGCCGGTCGGGAACCCGCCGCTAAGAAGTCGGGGCGCCCCCGGCGGCCGCGCGGCGGCCGACGACGGTCGTCGGCCGCGAAAGCCGGCGCGACGGCGGAAACCGTGCCCCTGGATTCGGCTCCGGCCGAGACCCCTTACTCGGCGGTCACGTAAGCCGCCGCCGTTCCGCCGTCGACGAGGAACGTCGTCCCGTTAACGTACGACGATTCGGCGGATGCCAGAAAAAGCGCCGCCTCCGCGATCTCCTCGGCCTCGGCGAGTCGACCCATCGGCAGGTGTACGAATCGGCGCGCCCGCGCGGCCGGGTCGGCCAGCAGGTTTTGCAGCAGGGGGGTATTCACCGGGCCGGGGCAAAGGGCGTTGGCGCGAATCCCGCGCCGTGCGAACTCGACGGCGATCTCGCGCGTCAGAGCGAGAACGCCGCCCTTCGAGGCAGTGTACGCGCTCTGCGAGGTGGCCGCTCCCAGCACTGCCACGAAAGATGCCGTATTGACGATCGAACCGCCGCCGGCGCGCAGGATGGCCGGGATGCCGTACTTGCAGCCGAGGAACACCCCCTTGAGATTGACGGCGATAACCTGGTCGAACACCGCTTCATCGGTATCTACGACCGAGCCGTCGGCGTCGGGGAAGACGCCGGCGTTGTTGAACAGCACGTGCAGCGCCCCGAAGTGCGACTCCGCGAAAGCAATCATCGCCTGCACCTCGGCAGCGCGGGTGACATCGGCGCGCACGAACGCAGCCTGGCCGGACGACTTGCGTATCTCCTCGGCGACGTCCTGCCCGGCGGTAGCGTTCGCGTCGACAACCACGACCCGGCCGCCTTCAGCGGCAAAGCGCAATGCCGCGGCGCGGCCAATGCCGCTGCCCGCTCCGGTGATCAGGGCGACGCGATCTTTCAGTCTGGTTGGCATGTGGGCTCCTCTTGAGGGTTTGGGGGCCTGGGGGCATGAGGGCTTGAAGCTTGTTAATTGGCGGGGTGGCCGGGCAACTGCCTGACCGCTTAGCACTCCAGTCCATTAATACGTTGACGTATCCCGTTCGCCCCGAGTAGCGCCATGTTTTCGGCGGCGTATCGAGGGGCGGGGCCGCGAAGCCGCTCGCCAGGTTGGCCCCTCGATACGCCCCTGAGAAAACGGGGCTACTCGGGGCGAACGGAGGGCGTCGTACGGAATACGTCGTCGCAATTGTGCCCATCACTACTTAGCCGTCCGTCCTTGCCGTAGGGCGGGCACCGTCGACGGCGGCGATGAATGCCTGGAACAGGCGGCGCTGCGCGGGGTCGTCGAGTTGCAGTTCGGGATGCCATTGCACGGCCAGGCACCACGGGTGCACAAGGTGCTCGACGGCTTCGATGACGCCGTCCTCGGCCCATGCGACCGGACGCAGGTCGCCGCCGAGACGATCGACGGATTGATGGTGCCACGAAATCGCCTCGACGCGTGTGGCTCCCAGTACCCCGGCGAGGTGACTGTCAGGCGCCACGGTGACCGGGTGGCGTACCGGCACGCGCGGCGGGGCCCGGTGCGGCACCGTGTCCCCGAACGCATCGGGGATGTGCTCGTGCAGGGTCCCGCCGCACACGACGTTGAGCAACTGCAGGCCGCGGCAGATCGACAGGACCGGGCGGTCGTGGCGCGCCAGTGCGGTGCGGGCGAGGTCGAGCTCGAAGGCGTCGCGCTCGTCGCAGACGGAATAGATCGTTTCGTGCGGCTCGCCGCCGTAAGCCGCCGGCGAGATGTCTCCGCCGCCGGCGAGGATCAGACCGTCGACGCGGTCGAGCAGTCGGGCGGCCGATGGTTCCCCCGGAGGCAAAATGACCGGTATGGCGCCGGCCAGTCGCACCCCATCGACGTAGCCGCACGGCAGACTGAAGACCGGGGGCTCCCCGCCCCGGGCGTACGAGGAAATCCCGATCACGACCGGAGGGCGCATCACACTCGTTCGAGGTACCGTCGCCGTTCCCACGTGGTAACCGACTCGTCGAACTTGCGCTGTTCGGTTCGCGCGAAATGGACCAGATGCTCGATGACTGCGGCGCCGAACGCGTCGCGGAACATGGCCGAGGCGGCAAACTCGTCGATCGCCTCGGGCAGCGTCCGGGGCACGGTCGGCAAGTCCCGTGCGACGTAGACGTCGCCGTGGAACGGCGGCGGCGGCTCGATGCGATTCGCCAGGCCGTCGAGTCCGGCCGCGACCGTGGCGGCGAAGACGAGATACGGGTTAGCGTCGGCACCGGGGATGCGGCACTCGACCCGCAGCGACGGTCCGCGCCCGACCACGCGAAAACCCGCCGTGCGGTTATCGTAGGACCAGGCGATGCCGGTCGGCGCAAAGGAGCCGGCGCGGAAGCGCTTGTAAGAGTTCACATTCGGCGCGAACAGCAGGGTCGAGGCGCGGGCGTGCTGCATGAGTCCACCCAGCCACCAGCGGAAGTGGTCCGGCAACACGCTCACGTCGCCGGCGAACTGGGCGCCCGATCCGGCAAACAGCGGCGCACCGTCGTCGACGGACCACAGACTCGAGTGTACGTGCATCGAGCTGCCGGCGTAGCGTTCGTCGAACTTCGCCATGAACGTCACCGCCAGCCCCTGCCCGATCGCCACTTCCTTCGCGAGTTGCTTGTAGACCGAGTGACGGTCCGCCATTTCGAGGAAATCGCAGTACCGCACGTTGATCTCCTGCTGGCCCGGCCCCCACTCGCCTTTGGAGAATTCCACCGGCACGCCCGAACTGTCCAGATGGCGTCGAATGGCACCGATAAGCGGTTCGACCTTCATGCCCTGGAGAGTGTGGTAGTCCTCGACATACGACCCGAACGTCTCGAGATTGTCGAAGCCCTTGCGGGTGGCCGATTCGTAGGTTTCGCGCAGGACGAAGAATTCGAGCTCCGAGGCGCCCATGGGGCGTACGCCGGCGAGCAGCGCGCGGCCCATCTGGTGTTTGAGAATCGTGCGCGGCGCGATCTCGACAGGGGTATCGGCTTCCGCGTCGTAAACGTCGCAGAGGACCAGAGCGGTGCGCTCGAGCCAGGTGGCGCGACGCAGGGTTCGCAGATCGGGCACGCAGTGGACGTCCCCGTAACCGTCCGCCCACGACGCGAAGCGGTAACCCGGTACCGGGTCCATCTCCATGTCGCAGGCGAGGAGGTAATCGCAGGCGTGCATGCCGTGGCCGAGCACCTCGTCGCAGAAGAACCGGCCGGTAATCCGCTTGCCGATTAGGCGGCCGTAGAAGTCCGGAAAGACGGTGATAACCGTGTCGATTTCGCCCTGCTGGACGAGGTCGCGCAACTCGGCCTCGGCCAGCATCCCCGGCACTCGCGTCTCGTGCATGGGGCGTGTCTAGCACGCACGCGCTGGCGACGGAAAGTCGGACTCGACTGCGTAGAGGCAGGGAATCGGCCATGACTCCACTTCGAGCTTGTTTTTTGCTCCCGGTCGGATAGGCGTGCAGCCGGGGGCACGGACGCTGGTCTTCGTGCCGCGTTCGGGATGCGCGCTGTCGTCGATAACATTCCATTTGTCGGTCGTACCGGCGAGCTCACGGAACTGTCGCGGGTGTTCGAAGAGGCCATCGCGAGAGGACCGAGGCTGGTGCTGATCACCGGTGAAGCCGGCATCGGCAAGACGACGCTGGTAGAACATGCGGTGGGTTCTCTCTGTGGGCAGCGGGTGCCGGTTCTCTGGGGACGTGCATGGGAGGGAGTCCGGGGCAACCCGTTCGGCGTCTGGGTGGATGTGCTGCGGTCGGCGAGGGTCGCGCTTACCTTTGGCAGCGCGCTCATCGGAGTTGCCGCCGGCGACGTCGATCGCCAGCTTGTATCGCTCCTCGAAGAAGCGCTTGCCGGGCTGGGCCGCGATGCGGGAGCGTTGCGGGCACAGGTCATGGGCCGGCTTGCCGAGTGTCTCTACTACGACGACACGGCGAAGCGGCGCCGCGAAGTTCTCAGCCGGCAGGCGCTGCGGCTGGCGCGCACGAGCCGGGACAGCGGAAGTTGGCACAGATCCGATTAGCTCGTTCCCGTTGAGAACCCGATCGGCGCCGCGCCGGTTTGTTGGACCAATGAACCCGAATCCGTTCGGCCTGAGGAGGTCGCATCTGAACAACCCGAGCACCCTGAGCAGCCGATGTCCGTTCAATCGGCGTGTCGAAGGGTTCAGCGACCGTCTCGAACGTCTCGAAGGCCACCCACCGGTACGACCGGTACGACGGCACTCGTGACTGCCCAGCCGGTGAGGCACCGCCGCGCCTGGACGCGCGCTCCAGCTCATGACAGTTCACGTTGCCCGAGGGACTGTCTCCCCTACGGACCCGGTTTCGCAGGCGGAAAGCAGGTCGTAAGCTCGAAATCCGGCTCTGGCTTGCTCGAAACCTCCGCTACTCCGGCTACCTCCGCTGGTCAGACCCGCTGCCGAGCGACCGGATGACGGCGGAGAAAGGCCGCGGGTTCCTTTTCCGCCTGCTCGGCTTCGGTGGGCAGATCGAGCGACACGAACGAATGTGAAGGGAAGCACCGCCGCAGCGTCGACGTCTTCCCCGTCTGCCGCGCACCGGTCAACACCACAACCGGCCGGGTCCGAGCGGAGCGCCTCACCCGGCCCTCGACGTCACGCGGAATCCACATGCACGAAATATGCGATGCGATCGCATATTATGCAACACGGCGCCATCGTCGCCGACCCGGGACAGCCGCACGAACAGAACCCGGCGGCTACAGCTACCCGGACAGGCCCCACGCGATCATTCGGGCCCCCGGATCCACTTGCGCAGCCTCACGTCCACGTGGGTGTCCTTCCAACCTCTTCGTCCCAAGCGCGCACCCTTCGATACGGCACCTGAGCAGATGGCGGGTCGTACCAATGAACCGGCGCGCCTTCCGAAGTGCGGTGGCCTTCGATACGGGCCCTGAAAAGACGGGCGCTACTCAGCGCGGGCTTCGCCCGCAACCCATTGCGGAATGCGGATTGCGGAACTCATGAATCCGTCGTCCGCAATCCGAAATCCGCATTCCGAAACTCTTCGCACCATGCGACGAACTCGCGAACTAGCAGCTCAGGCCGAACGGATCTGGGTTCATTGGCCCAACAAACCGGCACCGCGCCGGTCGGGTTCTCAGGGTGAGCGGAGAAAGATCTTCTCCTTCAACGTGATCACCCTGAGCAGCCGATGTCTTCTTAATCGGCGTGTCGAAGGGCTCAGCGGCCGTATCGAAGCCTGTCCTGAACTACTATCGCCGAAAGTCTGCGCACGGCGCGAAGAAATCTTCAGGCCATGGAGCGGCAGTGCCTTCCCGTTCGTCCCGAGTAGCGCCTTCTTCTGGCGCGTATCGAGGGACAGGCTCGGCAGGAGCGCGCCCCTCGATACGGAGCCCAGGGGAAGGGCTCCTACTCGGGGCGAATGGGCTGGTTGTTCGCTTTGGGTTGCGGGCGCAGCCCGCGCTCGGCGCCGACGAATGGGGCGCCCGTCGGTCCGGCCCGGCGGCGCAGGTAGCAATTGGAGCCTCGGGGTAGCAATTCGACCCGGCCGTATTGCCAGACTTCAAGTAACTGTGCTTGTCTCGGAACTGGCACAATGGCGCCGTAACGACGATTGTCGCGGCGTAACGAGCGAGGGAGGGGGTGCGATGCGTCGCAAGGCGCGGCGCGTGGCGGCCGAGGGCAGTAAGCGCCGGCCACCGCGCAAGTTTCCGGACGATCCGAAGATTCGGGTGGAGCTGTCGGAGGGTTTTCGGCGCGAGTTGAGCCGCGTCAAGCAGGCGAGTGTGGCGGCGGCGGTGCCGTCGCCGCGGCAGGGCGAGTCGGGCGAGCGGCTCGATCCGAGCTCGGTGTCGCGGTACGTGGCGGGCAAGGTGGCGCCGACGCTGGGAATCGCGCGCCGGTTGGCGGCGGCGGTGGGGCGGCCGTGGCCCGAAGCGGTGGCGGCGTACGAGGGGCAGCAGGTGCCGTCCGGACCGGGTTGGGGACCGCGCCTGCTCTTTGCGCGCAGCTATCGCCGCCAGGCGCTGGCGTTGATCGAGCGCTTCGTCAATCTCCTCGGGTGGGTACATCTCGGCGTCGTCGAGGACCGGGCACGGCAGTACCGGCGGGTGGTGCGGCCGGGGGCAGATCGGGCGGCATATGCGTTCTGCGAGATCCGGCTGGAGGCGGCGGTGCCGGCGGGTAGGCACGTCGACATGGTCGTCGCGTACCGCCTGTTGCATCGGCCGCCGATGTTCATCGATTTCGGTTTGCTGACGGTGACGGCGGACGGCGTGCACGCGCTGGAGCTCTGGACCGGCAGGGAAGACGGTGCCGAGCTGTGGGTGGGCGTGCGGCGCTTCTGGATACAGACATGGGTGGACGCGCTGGCGCCCGATTTCGTCTTGCGAGCCGCGGTACCGTTCGACGCCGGCCCGATGTGTTGGCAGGAAGAGCTCCCCGAGGACGCCGGCCCGATCGTCGCCTTCCACCCGAGCGGCATGCACCAGCACGCCCCGGCAGGTCAGAAAGCGGCGCCGGCGAGGGGGAAACGAACGTGCTGATTCGGGGTGTGGAATGGCGGTGTTGTGCACGCGAAAGAGGACGTCTGACACTTGTTCCCAGCGAGTCCTGCGGGCAAGTAACCGGCTGTAAGTGTCGCTGCGAACCGATGATGGCTGTTCAGAGGGGAACCCCGATGGCGTTGCGAATGCGAGTCGCCGGACGACGGCTGCTGGCGCTGATGGTCGCCGGCTTGTTCGATGCGCTTTTCCTTGCGGCGCCAGTGGCTGGCTATCAAGTGGCAGGCAGCTTTCGATATCCCCTTGATCCGGGACCCTGGTACCTCTCGCAGGATTTCTGCGTGTCCCGCGCCGGGTACGGATTGCACCTTGGGGAGGACCTGATTGCATCCACCGGCGCTGAGCTGCCCGTGTACGCCCCGGGTAACGGTCGGGTCCGCCACGCCGCTCAGCGGACCGACTACGGCTACGTGGTGATTATCGAGCACCTGCTGCCGGATGGGTCCTACGTAACGACGGTGCTCGGCCACCTCCGAGCTGCCGGGCTCGTTGGCGTGGATACCGATGTGACGAAGGGCCAGCTTATCGGGTATCTATCGGCGAACGCCAGCGAGAACGGCGGGTATAACTTCACCCACCTGCACTTCGGGGTGCGCGACGGATCCTATTCAACGACGTGGGTATACTATGGCTACCTGGCCTCGTGCGCGGGTTGGCAAGATCCCACGGACTTTGTGACGGCTCGTGCCGGCGACCTCACCGTGTCTTCGAACGTCACGGTTCTTGCCACGCGGGCGAACCCGTCGGCGATCTACGCTCTCCCCAACGAGTACGGTGGCAGCGCTCCGGTCGATACGGAGAAGAACTTCTACGTCAACTTCCGGCTCCGCAACGTCAGCGGCAGCGCCGTTGCGCTCGATGATTACGGCGTCAGCGTGCGCGACGCCGGGGGCGGAACGCACCTGTTCCGCCTGGCCATTGGCAGTGGCGTGACGTTACAGCCCAACCAGGAAACACCGCTGTTCGACATGCGGGGATACATCACCGACGACCGGTTGAGTGGCGGTGCGGCGACGCAGTTCCGGGCGCAGGTGCAGGCGAAGAGGAGCGGCGTGTGGGAGGATGTCAGCGGGGCGGGCAGCTTTGCGACCTTCACCGTGCAGCCGCGCCCGGGGCTGCAAGACGGCATGTCGATCAAGCGCCCGCGGTCCGTGCTGTCCTCGGACGCCACCGTCTATCGTCACCAGGCCGGCAAGCGGTGGGAGGGGACGGAAGCAGGTTTCGACGGCCTGTTCCCCGGCTGGACGCACGAAGTGTACGTCTTTCCGACTGCGACTGTGAACGGACTCGGCGTCCCGGCGGTACCGCTCCATGATGGAACCACGCCGCGCATCGTCGGGCGCAATCTGCTCTACCGACCGAACACGGGGCCGGACGTGTTCATTATCGAGCCCGACCCCGCGAATCCGTCACCGCCGCTGCGCTCGCGCCGGTTCGAGAACGAAGCAGCCTTCTACTCGTATGGGTATTCGAGCTTCGTGCTCGCAACCGAGCCGCTCGTGGTGACCGCAACGCAGGCGGCATGGTTGCAAGACGCGACGCGGCATCCCATCGGCAGCGATATCAGGGCCGCGACCGCGACGCCGACTCGTTCGACCTCCCCCACTTTCACGCCGACGAGCAGCCCGACTGCCAGCCCGACCAGAACCCTGACCGGGACGCCGACGGCCGTAAACACGGCCACGCCGACTGTCTCCCCGACACGTACGGCCACGCGCACGCGCACTTCGACCGTGACACCGGCGGCGACGCACACGCCGACCCTGACTTCGACCGCCACGCAGGCCGCCACGTTCACCCCGACGCATTCGCCGTCGCCGACTCGGAGCGCGACCCGGACACCGACCGGCACGCCGCCGGCGCCTCCGACGGCTACCGTAACCACCAGCGCAAGCGCGACACCCTCGCCGACGCCGACGCCAACGCTGCCGCCTCAGTCGTCGGTCGTCCTTGATGTTCCCGACGTGACCGGGACATCAGGGTCTACGGTGTCGGTGCCGCTCCTTCTCCCGGCGGGTACCGATGTGCTCGGCGTCGAGGCGACGCTGCTATACGACCCGGCGGCGGCGCTGGCAACCTCCGTGAGCACGACCACGCTCAGCGCCGGTTGCATCCTCGCGGATAACGTCAGTACCCCCGGCGTTGTGCAGGTGACCATTGCCTGCACCGACCCGATCCACCACGGCGGCGCAGTAGTGGAGATCGCCTTCACGCTGGCGTCGACGTGCGGCGTCACTGCCCTCGACCTCAGCACCTGCCGGCTCGACGAAGGGGCAGTGGCCTGCGCGCCCGATGACGGTGTCCTGACCGTCGGCTGCGGGATCGGCGGCCGGGTCAGGTACTACTCCGCCGACCGGCCCGTGGCGGACTTCGACGTTCGCCTGACCGGACCGAGCGCGCACAGTGCCGCCACCGGTCTCGACGGCATCTACGACTTCCCCAGCCTCGACCCGGGGCGGTGGACGATAGAACCGCACAAGACCGGTGGGCACAACGCCGGCGTGAGCGCGCTCGATGCCTCGTACGTTCTGCAGGCCGTAGTCGGCAAGCGGGTGCTCGACGCCTACCAGCGTCTCGCCTGCGACGTTACCGGGAACGGCGATCTGAGCGCCCTCGATGCGTCGCGGATCCTGCAATTGATCGTCGGGAGAATCGACCGCCTCCCGGTGGCGACGCTGTGCGACTCCGACTGGGCGGCGGTGCCGGTGCCCGACCCGGTCCCAGGGACGCAGGTCATCGACCCGCCGGCTATCGGCGGCGGGATGTGTCAGCCGGGGCGCATTACGCTCGATGCGCTCGCGGGTGCGGCCCCGAACCAGGATTTCCATGCGGTCTTGTTCGGTGATTGCACCGGGAACTGGCAGCCGGCGGTGGGCGGGGCAGCCGCGGTCGACGACGCCGGAAGCGGCGAAGTCAGCCTCGGTCCTTTCAGACCGGGCTGGCGCGGCACGGTGCGACAGGCAGTTCTCGTCGAGCCCGAGCGCCCGTTGTCGGCGTTCGAAATCGAGATCGGCTTCGACCCGCGGCTCATCGCCGTGCGTGACGTCCGCCTGGCGGACGCCGCCGGCGGCGATCTGCTGGCGTGGAACGTGGACAGTCCGGGACGGCTGGCGATTGCCGTGGCGCTGCTGGAACCCGTCGCAGGGCCGGGCCCGCTGGCGGTCATCGAGTGGCGGCTGGCGCCGCGCGCCTCACGCGCAGTCAGCCCAATGCTTCTGCGTGCGGTGCCGCAGAACTGAGCGCATCGCGTTCAGAAGGGGAGGGCGCAAATGTTTCGGGTAGCCTGGCGCAGCGTTGCTGCGGGATCGATCGGGCTCGCGGTGCTCGTCGGCGGCTCCGGCGACGCGCTGGCCGCCACCGTGTCGTGGAAGGACCCGGTAAACGGCAACTGGACCGACGGGTCGAAGTGGAGCACCGGGGCGGTGCCGGGGGCGGGCGACGATGTGGTTATCGATGCCACCGGCGGGTCGTTCACGGTCACCCTCAACGCCGCTGCTGCCCCGGCGAGCCTGACCCTCGGCGGTGCATCGAGTCCATCCGTTCAGACGCTGAGTATCGTGGGTGGGGCCCTGTCGCCGAGCGCGGCGAGTGTTGTGAACGCGACCGGCGTACTGAGTGTCGACGGCGGTACGCTGTCGGGCTCCGGATCGCTCACGGTCGCCGGGACGTTGCGGTGGACCAAAGGCACAATCACGGGCAGCGGGGCGCTGACGGTCAACGGGACTCTGACGATTGCAGTTGCGGCCTACAACAATGTCCTCTTGGACGGGCGAACGCTGACGAACGCTGGAATCGGAACCTGGACGGTGGGCGGAAGCGGCGGAGAAATTCAACTCCGGAACGACGCCGTCCTGGCGAACACCGGCACGTTTGACGTGCAGACTGACAGAAGTATTCGGGCCCTGGACGGCACGGCGCCACGCCTGGAGAACTCCGGGACGCTGCGGAAGAGCAGCGGGGGAACGAGTACCGTGAGCGTGTACGTCTCGAACACCGGCACCATCGACCCGGTGAGCGGCTCCCTCGTGTTCGCCTCCAACAGCGCCATCGGCGGTTCGGTGACCGGCACGACGACCCTTCGGTTGACCGGTGGAACACACACCCTGGACGGCGTCACGATCGGCGGTTCGAGCACCGTCGACGTCGATGGCGCGACCGCCAGTACATCCGGAAGCGGTGCCACTGTCGCTCCGGGTGCGACGCTGCGTTTGCTGAACGGCACCCTGTCCGGCGGCGGACCTCTAACGGTCAATGGCACCCTCGCTTGGGTGCGTGGCACGATAACCGGAAGCGGCGCGCTCACCGTGAACGGAGCCTTATCGATCGCCGTTGCGTCCTATCAGAACGTCTATCTGGACGGGCGCACGCTGACGAACGCCGGCATCGCGACGTGGGCGGTGGCCGGGTCGGACGGCAACATCTTCTTGTCCAACAACGCCATCTTCGCCAATACGGGGACCTTTGACATCCAGGCCGACCGAAGCGTCAGCCGTCGCAGTGGCGATACGAGCACACCGCAGGTGACCAATTCCGGCACTCTCCGCAAGACGACGACGCCGGGGACTGCGGCGATTAGCGTGAATTTCGTGAACACGGGGACCGTGGAGCCAACGAGCGGCGTACTCGATCTGACCTGGTACAGCAGTCTGGGTGGCAACATCGCGGGCAACACCACCCTGCGGCTGCCGTCTGGCACCCACGTCTTCAACGGTCTGACCATCGCGGGGACAGGAACGGCCGAGGTGGCCGGAGCGACGGTCAACACGTCGGGCGCAGGGGCCACGGTTGCCGCCGGGGCGACCCTGCTGCTGTCGAACGGTACGATTGCCGGATCGGGGCCGCTGACCGTGAACGGGACCATGACGTGGACGCGGGGGACGATCACCGGAGGGGGGAGCCTCACGGTCAACGGGACACTGGGGATCGGCGTCGCCCACGGGGTGAACGTGACCTTGGACGGCCGCACCCTGACCAACGCGGGCAGCGCTTCGTGGTGGTCCGGCACCTCCAACGGCAACATCCTTCTGCGCAACAACGCGATCCTTGCGAACAGCGGGACGTTCGACGTGTTGACCGACCGGACCATCGACCTCGATGACCTGAGCGCCGCGCAAGTCGTCAACTCCGGCACCTTCCTCAAGAGCGCCGGCACGGGCACGACGACTGTCGATGTCGGTTTCAGCAACACCGGAACCGTCTCCGCTGAGAGCGGTACGCTGAACTTTACGCGCGGGTATACCCAGACGGCCGGCACGACGCGGTTGGCGGGCGGCGGCATCGCCACCAACGGGACCCTCGATATCTATGGCGGGGTACTTGCCGGCAACGGTTCTATCAACGGCAACGTCTCCTCGGCAGGCCAGACCAGCCCCGGGTCGTCGCCCGGGTCACTCTCCATCACCAAGAGCTATACGCAGACGGCCGGCAGCACGACGCGGATCGAGTTGGGCGGTGTCAATCCGGGCACTGGCTTCGATCAAATCCAGTTGACAGGAACCGGCTTCACGGCCGCGCTCACCGGAGGGCTCGTCGTCGACCTGTTCGGCGGGTTCGTGCCCAGCCCCGGTCAGAACTTCATCATTCTGACGGCGCCGAACGGCGCGGTGACCGGCAACTTCGGCTCGACGCAATTCCCGGACGTTCCGGGAGTCGCCTTCCAGGTCGTCGTCGGCCCGAAGACCGTGATCCTCCAGGCCCTGGCCGGGGCGCCGACCCCGAGCCACTCGCCGACCGCTACCCCGACGCTGACCGCATCGTCGACCCCGACCGCGACCGCGACGAGCACGCCAACCCCTTCCGCGACGCCGACCAACTCTGCAACGGCAACCACGACGTCGACGCCGACCGCTTCGGTTACCGCCACGCGAACGGCGACTCCTTCGGCGACTTACACGCGAACACCGACGGCGACCGCCACCTTGACACCGACCGCAACCAGCGTGGCCACCCCGACGCCCAGCGCGAGTGCGACTGCCACACCGATCGCAACATCGACGCCGACTTCGACAGCCACCCGCACGCCAACCGTCGTGCCGACGCATTCGCCGTCGCCAACCCCGACGGCAACCCGGACCGCAACGCCGACGGCCACGGCGTCGGTAACACCTACGTCGACACCGACACCGACGCCGACGGTCACACCGCCGGCCGGGGGTCTTGTCCTCGACGTCCCGGACGTGGAAGGCGACGCCGGCACGTCGGTGCAGGTGCCCCTGTTGTTGTCGGCCGGGGCAGGTGTGTCCGGCGTCGAGGCGACCGTTCGTTACAATTCGGGGGCGGCGCTGGCGACGGCCGTGACGACCACCGCGCTGACCTCCGGGTGCTCCCTGTTAGGCAACGTCGATACCCCTGGCGAGGTGGTGCTTGCGCTGGCCTGCATCGATCCCATCGGTCAGGGTGGAGCGGTCGTGGAGATCACCCTCGCACTCACCTCCGCCTGTGGGCAGACTCTGCTCGACCTCAGCACCTGCCGACTCGACGAAGGTGTGGTGCCGTGTGTGCCTGACGACGGTACCCTTACAGTGGTTTGCGGAACCGCGACCCCCACGCCGACCCCGTCGGCGTCACCGACGTCCTCAGCTACCGCCAGTCCCACCCCGACTGCGACGCCGACAGTGACGTCGACTGCAATGCCGACCGTGACCTCGACTTCGACTGCGACTCGGACACCGACGACCGTGGCGACGGCGACTCCCACAGGTACGCCGACCCGGACCGCCACGCCAACGGCGACCGCAACGGGGACCGGCACAAGGACGCCGACGGGAACCGCGACCTTCACGGCGTCCGCGACGCCAACGCGGACAGCAACGGCAACTGCAACGTCCACCACAACAGCCACCGCCGCCGCCACGCACAGCGCGACAGCGACGTCCTCCACCTCGCCGACGCGCACGGCAACCCCGAGTCCGACGGTATCCGCGACTGTCTCGGCGAGCCCATCGCCGACCAGGACCTCGACGTCCTCGCCGACACGGAGTCCGAGCGCCACGGCCTCGCTAACGCAGACGGCCGCCCCGACGCAGACGCCAACCGCAACTGCAACCCGGACGCCGACGGCCTCGGTCACGCCGACGCGGACGCCGTCGCGGACTGCCACGGCGACGGCGAGCCTTGGCGGCACGCGCACGCCGACGGCAACGCCGACGCGCACGCCGGCGCAGGTGCCGAGCTTCTCTCCGACGCGTTCGCCAACGTCCGTGCCGACGGCGAGCGCCACGGTCACGGCGTCGGCCACCGTTGTGCCGCCGTCGCACACCGCCACTGCGACATTCACCGTAACGCCGACACGGACCGGAACTGCCACGCCTACGGCGGTACTGACGCGCACGCCCACTTCGTCTCCGCCAGCGTCCGTGACCCCGTCATCGACGAGCACGTTCACGGTTACCCCGTCGGTCACCACGACGCCGTCTCCGGTAGCGACGGCCACGCCGACGACGACCGGCACCCCGACGGCGACCGGCACCCCGACGGCGACCGCGAGCCCGAGCGTGTCGGTGACGCCGGAGCCGTCGGCAACGGGAACGCCGACGGCAACGCCGAGCCCGTCCCCCGAACCCACGTGTCCGGGCGACTGTAACGGCAGCGGGGAGACGACGATCGAGGAGTTGATCGGCGCGGTCCGCATCGCGCTGGAGATGTCGCCGCTGCGCGAGTGCCCGGCGGCGGACGCCAACGGCGACGGCACGGTCGCCGTCGACGACATCGTCGCGGCCGTCGCGGCGGTGCTGAACGGGTGTCGCGAATAGAAGCGAAGGAGGGGGCCATGCGCGTTGCGGGAGTCATCGTGAACATCTTCTTTCCGGGTATCGGAACGTTGATTGTGAGGAAGTTCGGGCAGGGGATAGCTCAGCTCGTCCTTTGCCTGTTCGCCGGCATGCTGATTCTGACCGGCATCGGCGCCATCATCGGCATTCCGCTGGCGGTAGTGGTCTGGGTGTGGGCGATCGTCAGCGCCGCGACGGCAACGGAACAGCCGGTGCAGGTCGTGGTCGTGCAGCGGGACGGCCGAGCGTGAACTACCGGGCAGAGCCGCCTGGTGGGACGCCTCCAGGATTTCCGCGCCGTCCTGTTCGGCGAGTGCACGGGGAACTGGACGCCCCCGTCGAGCGGAGCTGCGGGCCTGCGCAGGGCCGCCGGCACCGAGGCCGCGGCAGGACGCTGGGGGCCGCTGCAACGCCGCCGCGGCGGGCGCCTGCTCCGACCCCTGTACGCGGCCGGCGCGCCGGCCGCCGTCCAGGCCGAGTTGCGGTACGACCCAAACCTGCTCCGGGTGACCGGCGTGCGCCGTGGTCCCGCGGCCGGCCGGGCCTCGGTGGCGGCGACCGCCAGCGAACCGGGCGTACTACGTGTGGCTCTCGCGAGCGCTAATCCGATCGCGGATGGCTCAGCACCGGCGCTGTTCGTGATGTTCGAGCAGCGCAACGGGCGGTAGGCGGCGGCGATCGAGGACGTCAACCCGGCACTGGACCTCGTGCCGCCCGCGGCGGCACGAACTCGAAGGGAATTCCGGGCTTCGTCGGTCGGGGTTCATTCGAGCGACCGCAGGTGGCGCCGCGCGGCTTCGCCCAAACGCCGGTCTAGCGTGGCGAGGGGCGCATTGAGTTCCCCTGCCAGGCACAGATAGGCCGCGTCGTAGGTTGACAGGTCGTAGCGCAAGGCCAGTGCGACTTGCGCCTCGATATCGACGCGCCGCTGGCTGAGCGAGAGCGCGACGTAGTCCGCGAGTCCGCAGGCGGCGACCTCGGCCAGACCCTGGCGCGACTTTTTCAGGGCCACGCCGGCGATCTCGAAATCAAGCAGATGCGGCGCGAAGAGCTCGCGGCCGGCCATGTGGCCGAGGGCCTGGTCGCGCTCGGGCTCGTCGAAGAGCACCGCCGCCAGCAGGCTGCAATCGATCACCAGCGGCTGGCGCGGGCGATAGGCTGCGGGCGGTTCGGCGACGAACACCGGCTGCTTCATCGCGCATCGCGCTCGGCGCGGATTATGTCCACGGCGCGCGGGCCGGTCTTGAAGGGCTTCGGCCAGCGCGCGCGATGCTCGGCGGCGATCTCTTCGATGGTCTTCCGGCCGGCGGCAGGGGGGCCGCCGGGCTGCGCCGCCGATTCCGCAGCGGCTTGAACGATGAGCGCCATCAGCTCGCCCTGCAGCGAGCGGTGATTGCGCGCGGCGCGGCGGCGAATCGCCTCAAGAACTGGCTCGGGCACATCCTTTATCGAGAGGCTGGGCATGGTCGAACCCTCCAGAATGGAACCGAATCGGTTCCATTCTGGTTCCGCCATACCGCCAAGTCAATATCGCTTGCGCTCCGACTTGCGCTGACCGTCCTTGCGATCGAGCGGCTGCACCGGCTCGGCAACCTCGTGCAGCCGGCGCGGGAGCGGGGTTTTTCCACGGCCTCTCGCTACGTTCCGTACTGCTGCCGCCATCGACTCCCTTCCAAGCGATCGGCCTGGCGTCCGGTCAGGGTACCTCGCCTCTCGAATCGGGTGGCATCGGGTCGGACCGTTCTGAGGCGTGGAAAGATCAGGAGTTTACTCCTCGGGACATACCCTGCAGAGGTTTATCGGGGCGTTTTCTGGGTCGGAATGATCGCTTTATGGGGCGGCAACGTCGCACACGCTGTGGGTGTCCTGCACGCGCCCCGCGCGCATCTGGTTACACATACTCCGTGCCTCGGTTTCTCCTCTGTTTACCCCGGCAAGCAACGCACACCCCAAGAGCCGCCGAGGGGCCCCTTTGCGGGGGACGCCGGCCGGCCTACACTCGCGGGGCAATGAGCGACGACACGACCCCCGTCGAACTCGACCGCGGCGCAACGCCCTGGCTGGCCCTGCTCGCCGATGCCTCGGCGGCCCGCCGCCGCGTCGATACGCTACTGGCCGACTCTGCCGCTGGCGCCGTGGTGCCTCACCTGCCGGTGGAAGATCTTTACTACCTCGTCAAAGGCGTCGGCCTCGGTGACGCCGGCGACCTGCTGCAGCTTGCCGCACCCGAACAAGTCCGGGCCTGCCTCGACTTCGATCTGTGGGACCGCGACGACGTCGTCACCGAGCGAGCCCGGGACTGGCTCGAAACGCTGACCGAGCTTCCGCCGACCCGTATCGCCGCGGTCGTCCGCACACTCGACCTCGAATTGGTGGCGCTCATTCTCTCCCGCCACATGCACGTGCTCGAACGCGATACCGACGACGACGCCGGCACCGGGCTGCCTCCGCAATCCCTCGAGACTCCGGATCGGCTGTTCGAGATCGAGTTCGTCACCCCCGACGTGACCCTCGTGCAGACCCTGTGGCGTTTGCTCGAGCTGCTCTACCGCGCCGACGCCGATCTCGCTCGCCAGCTCCTGCTGGAGACCGCCACGGGGCTGCAGAGCGAGTTGCGCGAAACCGCCTACCAGTGGCGCTCGCGCCGCATGGCCGACCTTGGCTTTGCCGATTACTACGAGGCGCTCGAGGTGTACCGCTATCTCGATCCGCGCCGTGTCGTCCTGCCCGCGGACGCCGCCCCGGCGCACTTCGGCGAGCCCGACGAGTTCGTCGCCGTGCCGGTCCCGTTTGCCGCGGCGCTCGGCGCCGACTCGTTCCTGAATCGCGCTCTCGCCCGCCTCGACGACGTCGGCACCGTCGAGGAGTTGACCGTCCGACTGCTCGCGTTGCTGAACCGCGTCCTCGCCGCCGACCGGGTCGACGTCGCCGACGTCGACGGCGTGCGGTCCGCCATCGCGCGCGGCCGCGATACGCTGTCGCTGGGGTTGGAATACGTCAGTGACGGCAAGCTCGACCGCGCCGTCACGGCACTGACCACGCTGCCGTTGGTCGAGCTCTTCCGCGTCGGCCACTCGCTCACCCTCGATTTGCGCCGGCGGGCCGAGCGGCTGCGGAGGGAAGGTGTCGATCGGATCGACCTCGAACCCGTGCTGGCCATGCGCCCGCAGTTCCCGGGTGCGCTGGATGAGGAGCCACATGCCGGCACGCGCGGGTTCAGGACGCGCACCGATCTGACGCGCGTCGCGGCATGGCTCGATGAGCTGGCGGCCTCGGTAGAGAACAGCGAATAGCTCCCCAGCCGACCGAGGGGGCCCAAGCTGTCGTGGCAGGGACAACGGTCTCCCGGCGCACGGAAGGTGGCGTGAGGACGGCCTCGGCAACGAGCTCCGCAGTATGGTCCAGGGTCGGAGTGGCCGGCGAGGCCGGGGCGTGGTGAGTCCAGCCGACCGGCTGGGACGGCGGGGTGGAGGATAAGACGTTGACCCGCCGGCGCACGCGGGCCAACACGGCGTGAGGCAGCGGCGTGGTCCGGCGAAAAACCTTGACGCGGTTGTCGAGTCGGAAGTAGAAGGGCGCAAGGCAGCGGGGGTGTTGGCCCGCGAAGCCCGGCGGGGGTTGGGGGTTTTATTGATACGCCTAATTCAAAGTTCGGCGTGAGTTCCGTACACGTACTCAGCGAAGCGGTACACGTACACGTACTCGTACTCGTACACGGACTGAGGACCCGCGGCGGTGAAGTTGGACCACGAACGGTTGGACGTTTACCAGGTGAGCTTG